>JANXRR010000479.1 GCA_025356795.1 Bacteroidia bacterium | reverse complement strand
CGAAAGTTGCGTGAGGCATGAATTTATCCATAATAGGATGCCAGAATAAGAACATACCCCATGCAACCGAGTAAATGCCTATTGTTGCCGAGGTTAGATTTGCCGCAACTATTGCAAGCAAAGATTTTCTGTAATTTGTTTTAAGGAAATAACGAAGTAGCAAAGTCTCAATAACTAGTGCAAGAAGTATAAGGTACCAAGTAGCATAAAGACCGCGCACATAATAAAGAGCTGGCCAAGCTAGGTTTAATAGTACTCCAAGTATTGTCATTTGTTAATTGGATTATTTTGATTATCAAAGTGGATTTCTAGAAGGCTTGATTAATTGCAATCTCCTACGTTCGAATCTGCAAGCCCTGAGCTCAATTCACGATGTTCAAGTTTGCCGGGAACATCATAAGTTCTAATATCTTGCCCAAATCTACCCGGGTTTAGCCCACCTCCTAATATCCAATTACCTATATTTTGCGGTAAGGTTAATCCTGCAGCTCCACAACTTTTTACGACAAAGTTGGTGCAATTGAAAAAGGACAATTCATATCTACTTGGCATCTGATTTACAGTATAATCAACCAATTGCGTCAATTCAGTTGACGTGATGTCAAATAAAACGCTAACATCAAAATGATGTCCTGAATCATTAGCCAAAACACTTACATCTCTTGAACTTCCTGTGCTGCCACTACTACCATCAGGATAAGCTTTATCATTTGGATAAAAACCAAAGGTTCTGGTTATTTTTTGTCCATTTATGACTTGACTAATTGAAAGCCATGAATGACCAACGTCACCATCCCACCTGAAAGCAGTATTGTCATTTGCAGAAGTCATGTAAGCACGAAGTAAGAAAACTTCCTCCCTCTATTTAGGCAAATTTAATCTTATCAAATTTAACACCGCTGCCGAAGACAATCGGATGTTTATCATGCGATCTTTGCTTAACTGTAATTTTTTTGTGACCGTGTGATGCTTATCCGAATAGGCAATCCATACCGTGCCAACGGGTTTATCGGCTGTGGCTCCACCTGGGCCGGCAATGCCGCTGGTTGCCACGCCAATATCGGTATTGAATTTGGCACGTACCAAACTAGCCATTTCAATAATGGTAGGCTCGCTCACGGCTCCGTTCTGCTCCAATGTTTCGGGCTTCACTCCCAACTGTCGCATTTTTATTTCGTAACCATAGGGAATGATGCTTCCTGAAAAGTATTCCGAGCTACCCGGTACGCTGGTTATCAAGTGAGAAACATATCCACCAGTGCAACTTTCGGCAATAGCTAATGTGAGTCCTTTTTCTTTTAATAACTTTCCAATTGTTACTTCCAAGCTATCTTCACCTAATGAATAAATGTATTCACCAGCCAACGGTTTAATCTTTTCAATTTGCTCTGCAATCTGAGTTTTTAACAATGCACGATCTTCACCAAAAGCTGTAAGTCGCAACTTCACTTCACCAAGGCTTGGTAAATAGGCCAACTTTAAATGCGATGGCAATGCACGTTCCCAAGCAGCAATCTTTTCTGCTAAAAAGGATTCACCAATGCCGGCAGTGCGAATGAGTTGATGCACAATCACAGGCATTTGGAATGTTTCCAACAATTTAGGGATAACACGCTCGGTCATCATTTTCTTCATCTCATGTGGCACTCCCGGCATAGACATAAATACCTTTCCGTTTTTCTCAAACCACATGCCTGGTGCAGTGCCTATGGGGTTGGTGATTTTAATACACGCTGTGGGAAGTGCCGCTTGCTGCCTATTAATTTCTGTAAGCTCGCGTCCACGGCTCACAAAAAAATCAGTGACTTCAGCGAGGGCTTCTTCATTGATTTTAAGTTCGCAGTTAAAATACTTTGCCAGCAAGGGTTTTGTTAAATCATCGCTGGTGGGGCCAAGGCCACCGGTAATTAAAATGATATCAGCTCTTTTTTCAGCTTCCGCGAAAGCGGTAAGTATTTCATTTTCCTGATCACCAACAGAGGTTTTACGAATCACTTTTATCCCCACTTTGTCCAACTCCAAACTCATCCATTGCGAATTGGTATCCACAATTTGGCCGTATAAAATCTCATCACCTATGGTCAGCAGTTCTGCAAGAATAGTTTTCATGTACAAGTATAAATGATTGTGGCTAACTTTGTTGAATTAAATTTTTAACCCATTATGAAATTAAGAGCATTACTTCCTCTCATTCTACTTTTAATTACCATTATAAATGCCTCGGCACAATTTGATAAAATTTTAGGCAAAGCAAAAAAGGCTCTTGATGGCGGTGGCAAACTATCGAACGAAGAAATTGTGCAAGGCTTAAAAGAGGCATTGACACAGGGTATTTCTAAGGGAGCAGATCTTGTTTCTTTAGTAGATGGCTACAATAAAA
>JANXRR010000464.1 GCA_025356795.1 Bacteroidia bacterium | reverse complement strand
GATGGCCATATCCCACATGGGCAAATTTCTAAAAGGGCCTTTTTCAAAAGAAGAAAAGCCGCGGTGAATAGCAGCTAACTTAGTAATGCCTGCTCTGTTTAATCGCTCCAATGCACCAATCCAAAGTTCAAGATCAGGGTTCACTGGATTTTTTACCATCACGGGTATGTCAACACCTTTTAAGGCATCCGCTACTTCTTGCACCGAAAAAGGGTTCACAGTAGTTCGTGCTCCTACCCATAAAATATCAACACCTGCTTTAAGTGCAGCTTCTACGTGAGCAGCGTTAGCTACCTCGGTTGTTACCGGAAGGCCTGTTTCCTTCTTTGCTTGCATAAGCCATTGCAAACCAACATCACCTGCACCTTCATATTGGCCAGGTCTTGTGCGCGGTTTCCAAATGCCTGCACGCAGGGCGTCTACCTTTCCCGTAGCCGCCAGTTGCTTTGCAGTTGCTACCGTTTGCTCTTCTGTTTCCGCGCTACAGGGCCCACTGATAATCAAAGGCCTTTTTGCTTTTATCCAACTGGAGATTGGTTTTAATTCTAATGTGTTCTTGCTCATTTTTAGTTATTCTTTAATAGTTAAAAGTTAATAGATTTAGTTTTTATTGATTGTAATGTTACCGGTTGACGGATTGGTGCTAATCGATGACTCTTTACCCTTCAATTCAATGCCATCGAGCACCCGTCTTATTTCATTTGCTCGTGACATGATTCGGTGAAGTTCTTTAGTATCTTTTTTCATTAACAGGTAATGGAATTTTTGAAGGTGCATAATGTATTCCATTAACGCCTGGCCAAGGTACTCAGAATTTTGCTCGAAGATGGGAGTCCACATATCGGGTGAGCTCTTTGCCAAACGCACAGTAGAGGCGAAACCAGAACTTGCCAGATCAAAAATATTCTTTTCATCCTTTTCAATATCTAACACAGTTTGGCCCAACAAAAACGAACTTACGTGCGAGAGATGGGAGACGTATGCCACGTGCTTATCATGTTCCTCAGCGTCCATATAAATAGTTTTCAAACCCAGTGCCTCAAATATTTTGTGAGCCAACTTCAATGATTCATCAGAAGATTTTTCGCTTTCGCAGATGATGTTGGTTTTGCCTTGAAACAACCCTGACAGAGCCGCCTCAGGCCCCGAGTTTTCAGTTCCGGCCAACGGGTGAGCAGCTACAAATTGTGCTCTCTTCGCATGGCTGAACAACGCTCTACAGATTTGGGCTTTAGTGGAACCTGCATCAATGACCAATGCTTTCTTATGAACCATGTCAAGTATAGAAGGCAACAAGCCTACTAACGCACTCACGGGTATAGCCGTTATAATCACATCGGCAGTTGATAATGCCAAATTCTCGGACTCGATAGAATCTACCAACTTAAGTTCAACAGCTTTTGTTGCGTGCTGCGGATTTAAATCAATGCCTGTAATGGATGATGCAATACCGGCCTTGCGTAAATCAATAGCCATTGAACCTCCAATTAAACCCAACCCTATAACTGTTACCTTCATGAGATTTGAGACTTAAGATTTGAGATTTCGTGTTCATTTTTTAAAGTTCTTGATTCTCTCTAAAGCTTCATTTAATTTTTCTACTGTGCAGCACAATGAAATGCGAATGAAACTTCTACCGGCTTCACCAAAAATAAAACCAGGGGTGATGAATACTTTCGTACCATACAAAATTTCATCGATCCACTTTTCTACATCAAGAATGGAAGAAGGAGCCTTTGCCCAAACAAACAAACCAGATTGCTTTTCAGAATAGTGGCAACCGAGTGCATCTAGAATATTTTTGGCCACCGCTCGCCTTTCCAGATAGATTTTATTCAACTCCTTAAACCATGCCTCTCCATTTTGTAGCGCCTGCACAGCGGCTTGTTGCAACCCTAAAAACATACCCGAATCCATGTTGCTTTTCACTTTCAAAACCGCATCAATAAATTCCTTCTTACCTGCTATCCAACCAACGCGCCAACCAGCCATATTGTGAGATTTACTCAGCGAGTTTAGTTCGAGAGCAACATCAAAAGCTCCTTCAATCGATAAAATGCTCATGGGCGAGTCATTCAAAATTAAACTATATGGATTGTCGTTAACAATCAAGAACTGATTCTTTCTTGCCAACTCAACCAGCTGTTTTAACTCATCTCTAGAAGCAATTCTTCCCGTGGGCATGTGAGGAAAGTTTACCCACATAATTTTCACTTTCGATAGATCGCGCTTCTTCAGTTCTTCTATGTCCACACCCCAATCGAGCGATTCACTCATTGCATACGTTTTGATAGTAGCTCCCACTAATTTTGCAACCGATGAATATGTTGGGTAGCCAGGATCAGGAATTAAAACTTCATCACCTTCATTAACAAACGCCATTGCAATATGCATAATACCCTCCTTCGAGCCCATCAACGGAAGTATGTTCGACTCAACATCTAACGACACAGAATATGTTCTTTTATAAAAATCACTAATTGCTTTTCTCAATGCTGGAATACCCGTGTAACTTTGATACCCGTGGTTGGCTGCATTCTTAGCGGAAACAACAAGTGCGTCAATGGTGCTTTCTGAAGGCGCTAAGTCAGGGCTACCAATACCTAAATTGATAACGCGATAGTCAGGGGTATCCAGACCTCTCACTTCGGCCAACTTCTTCGAGAAGTAATACTCTTCAACAGCTTCAATTCTTTTGGCAATGGTTATCATTTTTTTTATTTATTAAGTGAGATATGGATTAGCTTCGTTCCTAGCGCAGACCCACTCTGAGTGAGCGTCTCGCTCGAACAATCTCATCTATATTCAATTTTTGCTTTTTTATATTCTCCTAACACGTTAAGATTTCTAACTTGCCTAAGTACCAAACGAATGGCATTGTCATAATTCCTTTTGCGTTTCCATTCTACATCAATATGAATGCTGTACTGACTTGGCTTCCCAATAATGGGAATACTTTGAATCTTCGACACGTTAATGCTGTTGTCTTTCAACGTCATCAGTGCATCTGCTAAACTTCCTACTTCATTAGCTACCTCAAAACAAAGCGATGCCTTGTTAATGTCGCTGCCTTTTTTCTGCTGCTTAGCTTTAGATAAAATCAAAAAGCGAGTAAAGTTCTTTTTGTTGGTTTCAATTCGTTTCTCCAAAATTTGCAAGCCAAATCTTTTGGCTGCAAGTTCGCTGGCAATAGCAGCCGTATTCTTAAGCTTTAGTTCTTGAATACGTTTGGCTGAGTATGCAGTATCATCGCTTTCGCGGATTTCAACTCCCGTCAATCGATTCAAAAAATCTGAGCATTGACGAATAGCCATGGGATGCGATTCAATGGTTTTTATGTTTTCTAACTTTACTCCCGGAAGAGCAAGTAAGTTCATATGAATGGGCAAGTACACTTCGCCCACTATGCTAAAATGATATTCCTGTAAAAGGAAATAGTTAGGAAGAATGCTGCCAGCAATGGAGTTCTCGATGGCCATAACAGCAAAGTCAGCCTCATCATGCAGCAATGTTTCGCAGAGTTTATGAAACGTGAGGCATTCAACCGTTTCAATGGCATCTTCAAAATACGTGAGCGCAGCAACTTCATGAAAGCTGGCAGCTATTCCTTGTATGGCAACTCTTAATTTTTTCTTCTTTCCCATAGTTCACTCAAGTGCTAACAAACAAAAAGTCCCGACTTTGATCGGGACTTTCTGAGTTTTTGTTTTTTATAATTTCAACAAACCGCTCGTTCAAGTCCCGCTGGAGACCCAAAAAAATAATAAAAATAAAAGCGGCTGTTTGTCATGTCTTTAATAATGGCTGTAAGAAAGATGAAAATATTTTGTTGCGCAACTATTGATGAAAAGTTTTTAATAAATCTTCTAAAATCGCTAACTAGTGTTAGTTGCTAAACTGGCTGAATCAATTGCTCTATCTCACTAAAACAAATACCTTTACTTTCAAAAAAAATGAACTATGAACAACAATTTGAAAGCGATAATACTTACGGTGCTTACACTCGTGTCTTGTAATCAAAGCAAAGAACATAAACATGAAGGGAGCAATGACACTTCATCGGATAGCCCTAACCAGGCGCTTTATAATGAGGTGATGAACATTCACGATGAAGTCATGCCTAAAATGGAAGACCTCTATAAATTAAAAAAAGAGCTCCAATCTCAACTTGAAAATTCAAAAGACCTGGCTGCCGATAAAAAAGCTGAACTAGAAAAAATGATCACCACCTTGGACTCAGCAAGCAATTCCATGATGGATTGGATGCACAATTTCAATCCCATTCCTGATTCTATTGATAAAGAAAAGGCAAGAGAATACTTAGAAACAGAAATGGAGCGGATAAAAAAAGTAAAAGAAATTACGCTGGAAGTAATAGAAAAAGCGAAAACAGAAACAGGGAAGAATTGATTATTTCCTTCCTGCTTTCTTATCTTTCTTCAAGGCCTCTTTAAGCTTCTTCAAAGATTCGGCGGTGGACTTTGCACAATTAAGGAGTTGACCTTGGGCAGACTGGTCACCAACAGTTGGGGAAGCAGCTTTGGCGGCCGCGACCAAAGCTTGACCAGGTACGAGAGCATTTTTGGTGGCCAAGATGAGCTTGAGCTGGGCGTTTGGATCATCTGGCTTTTCGCTCATGGCCCGAACGGCGGTAACCAATTGACCAGTGTTATCGGCAACACCCTTGGAGGCATTGATCAGTTGGAGTTGGGATGCCTGATTGCGATTGGAAGGCGAGCAGGTTTTGGAGGCAGAGATCAGTTGAGTGGTGGTGGCGGCATGGGTTTTGGCGGCCATC
>JANXRR010000319.1 GCA_025356795.1 Bacteroidia bacterium | reverse complement strand
CAATTAATAATTCTTACTAAATATTACACGTAGTTAGAAGCGCGCTAACATTATCACATTTCTTCTTTTTCATCACTTCAACCAGCCCTTTCATCACTTTGGCGTTTCACTGCATATAATTACTTAGGTATTTATGTAATTTTTCATCGGATTAAGCAAAATCATTGGTATTTTGCGTGATTATGGTTTGCCAATGGTGAATGAAAATGAGTGTAAGGCTATGCTTTTAATTATGTTAGGGCTCGAATTGGGACGTTTGGGTTTAATTAAACTACAATTGATATGAAAAGGGCGAAAGTTTTTTTAAGCATTTTGTTCTTGATTGCTTCTTGGTCTGCTTTTGCACAAGAATCTAATTGCGGAGATGGTATTGACAACGATGGTGATGGATTTATTGATTGCTTTGATGGTGATTGCGCCAATAATGCAGCTTGCTCTAACTTTTATATAGGCAAAGACAAACTTTGCCAAACACCCCCCAGTGGCACTAATTTATTTGGGCTTAAACTAGCTTATTCTTCCAGCACCCAAGTAACTCAAAGTTGGGGCCGTATCAATGTGGGCGACCTGGACCGCGATGGCAAACCTGAAGTGGTAACAATTCATGAAAGCTTCAAAAAAATAGACATTCTTAACGGGGTGGATTTAACACTGAAATTACAAATAAACACGGTAAATACTCCACAAAAAGAAGATTTTGCCATTGCCAATATTGATAATAGCAACTGTGGACAAATTTTTATAGCTGAAAGGGATGGAAGTGGTATTTATTATATCACTTCATACAATTGCATTGGTAAGTTTTTATGGAGAACCAAAGCTTTTGGTCAACCTTGGGATGTATCATTGGCAGATTTTAATCAAGATGGAACACCCGAAGTCTATTACAAGAATGAGATATTAAATGCCAAAACGGGTGCCGTTATCGTTGCCGGTTCTGGCGATTGGAAAGCCATTGATGCAGGCCCTGTTGCGGTTGATATTCTTCCTGGCAATGGATTGGAATTGGTATCGGGAGGAATAATCTATACGGTTAATATACCAGGGGGTACCATCACTTCTGTCAAAACCTTCAATAGTTTAGCTGGTCTTGCAACCAAGTATGCGCCTGTCAATGCAACCTATTTCCCCAAGTTCAATGGCTCTGTTGTTACAAGTCAAACAAGTGTAGCTGATTTTAATTTGGATGGTAATCTGGATGTTCTTATGAGCGGATCTACGGGTACCACAGGAGGGGCAACCACCGTTTTCTTTTGGGATGTAAGCAATAATGCTTTTAAAATATACCAACCCCTACAATCGAATGGCACCAGTTGGAATAATGGAACAGGTAGACTTAACCTAACTGATTTGGATGGCGATGGAAAAATGAACGTAGCTTTTGTTTCTGGCTCGAGGTTATTTGCCTTGAAAGATGACTTGACAGACTTATGGAAAGTAACCATTAAAGAAGCTACTTCAGGCTTTACAACTACCACAGTTTTTGATTTTAACAATGATAACGCCAACGAAGTGGTATATCGCGATGAAGCGAATTTGTATATTATCGATGGGAAAACAGGGAGTGCCTTCACTACTATGCCTTGCAGATCTAGAACCTCCAACGAATTTCCTGTGGTGGCCGATGCCGATGCTGATGGCGCTACCGAAATTTGTATTACCTGCGATTTTGATGATAGTGTCAACATTACCGCCAGCAGCACGCCCGACAATGGCCAGGTGCGAATGTATAAATCAAGCCTTCAGCCATGGGTGCCTGCCCGTAAGGTATGGAACCAGCATACCTATTTTAATGTGAATGTAAACGATGACTTAACCATTCCTCAGTTTCAACAAAAGCACCAATTGGCATTTTCAGTAGGTATATGTGGGCCAGGCCCCAACCGGGTGCTCAATAATTTCTTGAATCAATCGGCTATTTTGGACTCCCGGGGATGTAAAACCTATCCTTCTGCTGATGTTACGTTTGTAGTTAATCCCGCCACCTCACAATCTCTCGATGTAATAGCTCCTACCTGTCCCGATACCAATTTTTCTGTATCCTTTACCATTAAAAATATTGGAGACATAGCCCTTACCGGAAATCTGCCAATTACCTTCTATGCAGGCGACCCAAGTAAAGCAGGAGCCACTAAACTCGACACCGTTATACTGGCCTTGAGTAATTTAATCCCTGGTGGTACGAAATCTTTCACTAAGACTGTTGTGGGCACGGGCGGCACATTCGTTTTATATGCCAATTTAAATGATGCTGGCACTTCTTCTACCACGCCTGTTTCACTTCCCAATTCTGGTTTTACGGAATGTAATTACTCCAACAACCTTGTTTTCGCA
>JANXRR010000317.1 GCA_025356795.1 Bacteroidia bacterium | reverse complement strand
AGGGTTTCATTTTTTTGGATTAAATTCAAAGCTGAAGTGGTGAGCTCCTTGGTTTTAAAAGCAAGTTCTTTTGCCAAATTATCTTCATTCAATCTTTTATTTTCAAGCTCGGCTTGCAACATTTTTTGTTGCAGTATCGATAGTTCTCTCTGCTTTTTATTTTTTATTTTCTGCCTACTAATAATTGCAGCAGCCAATACTATAATAGAAATAAGTGCACCAATAACGAGGAGGGTATTATATTGAAATATTTTTTTCTCTTGTTTTAATTTTTCAATTTCAATTTGTTTTTTCTCTCTTTCAATCTCAACCTCTAAGCGATTCATTTGCGAATTCCTTTGCTTAGAAACAATGATATCTGAATTAGCAACGTATAGCCGTTCAAATTCAAGTGCTTCCTTAAAGTCATTTTCATTTTCTGCTATTGACGCACGTGCTTTATAGCTGGATTTCAATTCAGCCACCATCCCTAAATTATTGGCAATCACAATTGCTTGGTGAAAGTAATATTTAGCATTTTTAGTATCTTTTAATGCTAAATATGTTTTGGCAAGGCTTTCCGATCCATATAGTTTAGCTCTTTGATATTGCTGGTATATATCTCCTAGTTTCAGTGCCTCTCTTCCACATTCTAGAGCCAATTTGAATTGGCCTTGTTCGCGGTATACATTTGCTAACGCGATATTGCAGAAAATCATGCCTCCATACAGATTCGATTTTTTGTATAAGGCAAGCGATTTTTTATAGTTAGACTCTGCTTCTGAGTAGAAACCTTCTTTTAACTTGAAGTCTCCGCTAATTTCGTAAAGTAGTTGAAGGCCACTTTCGTCAGTGGGTTTTATATATTTTTTTGCCTTCTCAAAATAACTAGCTGCACTATTTAAATCGTTTTGGGCAAGAAGAATTCTAGTTATGCCCACAAGTGGCAGGTAAATCTTTCCTTCAGGAATTTTAGTTTCAAAAATTCTTAAGGATTTAAGATAAAACTCTAGTGATTCTGAATAATCCTGCCAGAGAATTAAATGTATATACCCTATCTTCTCATAGTTTTCAGAAGCCAATATCCAGTCGTTACATTCTATTGCCTTTTCAGCACTCTTCTCGCAAAGCTGAATGTACTTATTATGATCATTGTTAAAAAAATGAGCTATTGCCTGAGCTTGCAAAGCCTTTGCAACACCTGCACAATAGGAAAGGTCTAATGCCTTACTTATTGAAAGATTCGAATACTCAATTGATTTATTAAAGTTATTTCGAACGTGTTCCAAGGCCAATTTATTTAACACATCAACCTGTTCATTTCCAACTAAATGGTCAACTACTTTCGCTAAACTGTCGTAGTTGTCATTTTGTGAGAAACAAGTTGACTGCTTCAGCAATAAAAAGAAGAATAGTGAAAAAGAGATTAATCGCATTTAATAGTAGACATAATAGTCAATCAAACTTTAGAGTCAAAATCCCAACGAAGTTCAAAATAAAATTAACGAAGATTACTGAGTTAAATCATAAACCAACTGCTGTTTAGATCGAACTGTATAGCTTCATCACTCCATTACTCAATTGCTCTAACTCAGCAGCCAAGATAAAAACACTTCTTTTAATTCTGTTCATTTTTGAACATATTTGTGCGTAATAGTACAAGGCTGTTCTAAAAAAAGTGCTTAAGGGAACGGCATCAGTGTTGGCACAATTTTCTCTTATCTATTTCACTCAAACCTAAAATTACTGTGAACGAAGGCGGAAAAATTTTAATGGTAGATGACGATGAAGACGTTTTGTTGGCTGCAAAAATGCTCCTCAAAAAATATGGCTACCATGTTATTATCGAAAAGAACCCGAACAAGATTCCTTTCTTGCTCAACAACGATACGTATGATGTGATTTTGTTGGACATGAATTTCAGCAAAGATACCACAAGCGGTAAAGAAGGCTTTGAGTGGCTTGGCACGATAAAAGAAAAGGACCCAAGTGCAGTGGTGATTATGATTACTGCCTTTGGTGATGTAGAGATGGCCGTGCGCGCGTTGAAGGAAGGAGCTACTGATTTTATTTTGAAGCCTTGGCAAAATGAAAAGCTAATAGCTACAATTTCTACAGCCATCAAGTTAAAAAAATCATATAATGAAGTAGATAAGCTCAAGAAGGCAAAGCAAATGCTGGAAGAGCAGATCAGCCAGCCGTTTAAAGATATCATTGGCCAAAGTCAGCCGATAAAAGATGTGTTCACTTTGATTGATAAAGTAGCGAAAACCGATGCCAATATTTTAGTATTGGGCGAGAACGGAACGGGAAAGGAATTAGTAGCACGTGCCATTCATCAAAAATCATTACGAAAAGATAATTCGTTTGTCTCTGTTGATATGGGTGCCATTACAGAAACACTTTTCGAGAGTGAACTTTTCGGTCATAAGAAAGGGGCTTTTACCGATGCGCGTGAAGACCGACCAGGCAGGTTTGAATTAGCCAATGGTGGAACGCTATTTTTGGACGAGATCGGTAACTTAAGCATGAGTTTACAAAGCAAATTATTAACTGCCTTGCAATCGCGAAATGTAACACGGGTGGGCTCCAACACATCAATGGAAGTGGACATTCGTTTGATATGCGCAACCAACATGCCATTGCTACAAATGGTGAAGGAAGGCCGTTTCCGTCAGGATTTACTTTACCGTATCAACACCGTTGAAATGCAAATTCCTGCGTTGTATGAACGTGTGGAAGATATACCCATGTTGGCCAACCACTTCTTAAATTATTATTCAAAAAAGTATCGCAAAGAAGTTTTGTCGATGACACCCGAAGCGATCACTAAACTCAAAAAATATCCGTGGCCTGGCAATGTGCGTGAACTTCAACATGCATTGGAACGTGCCGTAATCATGGCTGATACCAATGTTCTTCAGGATAGCGATTTTCTCTTCAGCAGAAAAGGTAACGAGGTGGCAGAGATAGATACGCTTAAGCTAAATGAAGTAGAAAAGGCGGCCGTGGTTAAAGCCATTCAATTGCACAATGGCAACATCTCCAAAGCAGCCGAAGAGCTGGGTTTAACACGAGCCTCGCTCTACCGAAGAATGGAGAAGTATGGAGTTTAATTGGCGTTCGCCTATTGTTACTCGAGTAGCTATCCTTTCGGCTACCATTTTCGCATTTGCATTTGCGGTTCGCGATAAATCGGTATTCAACTTTCTTCCACTTGGTTTATTGGGAGCTATCATTTTCCAACTTTCACAACTGGTTAAATCTATTGAGCAACCGTTGAATAATTTACCGTCCACTTTAGATGCTATAAAATTTGATGATGCTTCACTTTCTTTCAAAACGAATAGTAGTGACATCAACATAAAAAGACTGCAGAGTGAATTGAATGAGGCATTGGGGAAATTAAAGAACGTTCGCACGGAGCGCGATTCTGAACATCAGTTCTTTAAAAATATTGTGCAGCATGTAGGTATTGGTATTCTCACGTTTAAAAAAGACGGAAGCATTCAGATAATAAACAGTGCTGCCAAGCGAGTATTGCGAGTTGCCAAAGCAGATAAGCTTGACGACTTGAAAGAAATAAGTGAGCCATTGGTAAATGCATTTTTGCAACTTAAAACTGGAGGACGGGAGTTGATACGAATTAAAAGTGGTGATGAATCGGTACAGCTTTCTATTTTCGCTATTGAGCTTACGCTCCGGGGAGATGAATTGAAGTTGATCTCGATGAGCAACATTCAAACTGAATTGGAAGAGAAAGAAATGGAAGCGTGGCAAAACCTGGTGCGTGTACTTACACATGAGATCATGAATTCCGTTACCCCCATTTCTTCATTGGCGGGAATTGTTGAAGAAGATTTGAAAC
>JANXRR010000276.1 GCA_025356795.1 Bacteroidia bacterium | reverse complement strand
CTGCGGCCCTAGCCTTGAAAAAACATGCCCAGCATTTAACAGCCGAAGAGATGGTAAAAGAAAGTTTAAACATTGCTGCCGATATCTGTATTTATACCAACCACAATCTGGTAATTGAAAAGTTGGGATAGAAAAGTGTTCTTATTTTTTTCTCCTGCTCTTTTTAAGTTCTACATCATCTCCTAAAACTTCAACCAGTTCATCCTTAGATACCTTCTTATCTTCTAATAAAATCACAAAAGGCCTCCAAGCATCTGAATAAGATAAAATAATTCGCAGGATGCCCACTGCTGGCACCGCTAGAATCATTCCGGCCACCCCTAAAATTCTTTCTCCAATTAATAAGGCAATAATCGCGGCAAGGGCATTCACGCTTATTCTAGAACCAGTAATTTTTGGAGTTATGAAATTGGCCTCCACGAATTGAATAGTAAAGTGAAGCATGAGTACTCCGAACGGATACCAGAGGCTATCTTTTGTTAGCAATGCAAATACTGCTGGAAAAGTGGCGCCAATAATTATGCCCACATACGGAATCATGGTAAGCGCGCCAATTAAAAATCCGAAGAAAAAAGCATTTTCAATGCCGATGATCAAAAGGCCAATGCTATTTAGCGTTCCTGAAATAAGAACCACGATTGTTAAACCAGAAATGTAGCCCCTGATAACGCCCGTTATTTCTTGCTTCCATTTCAATTCTTCGCCAAAGCTAAAACTGTTAAAGAATTCATTGAATTTTTCGCGGTAGAGCAGTAAAAGAAAAATATAGATGGGAACCTGAACAAAAAAATAAATAAGAAACGATGCCGATAGCAACAGTGATCCTATGTAGGTAGAAAGATTTGTTAAGCCTTCCTTTAAAAGTCGTGTTTGTTCTGCATAACCAATATGAAAAGTTTTACTTATCTGCCAATTAATATCAGAAATTACAGTGTAAAAGCGCTTCTCAAGATTGGGCAAACTATTCGCTAAGCCCGTCAGTTGATCAATTACCAGCCAAACCAGCAGTGACATAACAGTGAAAGCAGTCAATAATACAATCAATATGGATAACACAGGTCCTACTTTTGCTTCCAAACGTTTTACTAGTGGAAGAAGTACTACAGCAAACAAACAAGCAAAAGCTACTGGAATGAGCAAGTCTCTTAAAAAAATCACGATACAAATCACGATTACAAGCACAACCAGTGTTTTGTAAATTCTATCCAGAGGAGTGGTGTCGGCAATTTTGTTCATTGGTTGATTAGTTTTAAGTTCACGAATTTTCAATTGCATTCAAAATAATAGCGCAGGCCTCTCTTATTTCTGCTTCAGTTATAGTAAGTGGAGGTGCAATTCTAAAACTGGCAGGGCAAGATAGGAACCAAAAACAGATCACACCATCGGCCAAGGCTTTGTCTACAATTTTCTGCACGGTTTCAGGTGAATCAAAATCAATGGCGAACAGAAAACCGAAACGCCTAATTTCTTTTACTTTAGGATGCCTGAGTAGTTGTTCTATAAGTTTCCCTTTTTCTTCTACTTGCACTATCAGATTTTCTTTTTCCAACACTTCCATGGTGGCCAAAGCCGAGGCACAACACACAGGGTTGCCACCAAATGTGGTGATATGCCCCAGGGCAGGGTCATGGGTGAGGCACTTCATAATCTCTTGACTTGATATAAATGCACCTATAGGCAAACCACCGCCAAAGGCTTTTGCTATGGTGAGTATATCAGGTACAATGTCAAATTGCTCAAAGGCAAATAATGATCCTGTTCTCCCCATGCCACATTGAATTTCATCTAATATTAGCAGCGTTCCTGTTGCATTGCATTTCTCCCTCACTGCTTGCAAATATTTTTTGGTTGGGATACGGACTCCCGCATCGCCCTGAATTGTTTCCATAATTACACAAGCCGTTCGAGTGGTTATTTCATCCACATCATTGAGGTTGTTGAACTCAATAAATTTCACATCGGCAAGTAAGGGGCGAAAAGCATTTTTCTTTATTTCATTGCCTGAAACACTGAGTGAACCATGGGTGCTTCCATGATATGATTTGTGGCAAGAAATAATTTCTGTTCTTCCTGTATATCGTTTGGCCAATTTCAAGGCACCCTCGTTTGCTTCGGTTCCTGAGTTTACAAAGTAGGAGCAATTCAAAGAAGAAGGTAGGTGCTCACTTAGTTTCTTTGCCAATAAGTTAGAAGGACTTTGAATAAATTCTCCATACGCCATCACATGTAAATGTTTATCCACTTGAGCTTTGATAGCATTCACAACGGTAGGGTGGCGGTGGCCAACATTGCTTACGGCTATGCCGGCAATCATATCGAAGTAGCGCTTGCCGGAAGGTTCGTATATAAAAACACCCGCTGCCTTTTCAATGGCTATTGAAAAAGGATAGGAGGTAGTTTGTGCGAGATTAGTTGAAAA
>JANXRR010000271.1 GCA_025356795.1 Bacteroidia bacterium | reverse complement strand
AATGCACCTAAAGGTGCTGGCGATTGTGATTTGTATGTGGCTGTTTTGAAGAAAGACAGCACTTGGGGAGACCTTAAAAATTTAGGTTCGAAGGTAAACAGCACCGGGTGGGATTCACAACCTTCCATTTCTCACAAAGGCGACACGCTTTATTTCTCCTCAAACCGATTAGGTGGCTTTGGGCAAGCCGATATTTATTATACCGTGAAGGATAAAAAAGGACTTTGGCAAAAAGCGAAAAACATGGGGCCAATAATCAACACACGAGGCGATGACGTAAGTCCTTTCTTCCATCACCGGTATAATATTTTATATTTCAGCTCCAATGCAGAACCGCTCAATTTTGGTCAATTCGATATTTATAAATCAACTTACACCAAAAATAAAAACTGGGCAGAACCAAAGAACATTGGGCCTCTGGTAAATGGAACCGGTAGCGAATATTACTTTACTATCGATGCAAGTTCAACCAATCTTTATTATGCCAAGTCAGAGGAAGAAGATTTCAAAAACCTCGACCTTTTCTCTTTTCCCCTGCCTATGGAAGCCCAACCTCTTGCTACCGCTAAATTAAGCGGAGTATTAAAAAATTCTACCAACGGCCAACCCGAAACTGGCATTGCTTCGATTATCGATTTAGACAAGGGCATTGAAGTTGCACCTAAATTTTTACGCGAAGATGGCTCATTCGATTTCAGCCTTATCAATAAAAGAAATTACTTACTGATTATTCAAGGTGACGACTTTTTTAGAATCGAAGAGAAGTTCTTTCTGGATGGGGATACAACCGTTAACAAAGAAGCGGAACAAATCAATCAACGAATTGAATTTAAAACCATTGAATTTGAAAATGGAAAAGCCGACATACTACCTTCTATGCACCATGACTTAGGTAAGCTCGCCACCTTCCTACTCGATCATCCAAAAGTTAAATTGAACATTATTGGCCATACCGACTCTCAAGGAAAAGAAGAAGAAAATCTAAAACTATCTCAAGATAGATCTGTTGCCATAAAAGCATTTTTAATGCAAGAATTTAAACTTACTAATTCACGTATTGATGCACTTGGCGTTGGCAGTTCAAGACCTATTATAGTGAACGAAAAAACAGAGGCCGATCGGCAAATCAATAGGCGGGTAGAGTTTAACATCATTACCGAAAAGTAAAAGGTGTTTTCTATAATTTATACCTTGTTTTTATTTACACATTACCTCGTGTAGCTTGCAGCCTGTAATCTATTACTATGTATCAAATTCAATTTTGGAACAGTTGGTCACCTACCTATAAAAAAATATTATTTGCTGTTTCGTTTATATCTATTGCATCGCTAACACTGCTTTGGATATCGGATTTTCAAACACCAGCTCCCACCATTGCTACAGAGCATTATGAGCAACTTGAAACACAAGAAATTGCCTTACATTCATTTTCGTTTGCCGGAATAAAGTTAACAACCACTGGCGATAACTATCTGTTATTTGAACACCTGAAAGGTGGCTTACTAATACCTAATAAACTTGCAGCTTACCTATATATTGGGCTTTTGGCAGCCGCCATGATTATGATTTTAAGTTTAATCACCATGCTGAACCGGTTTTGGTATTTTGTTGGCATGGGGCTTTTTATTTTATTTATAGTTGGCTTCAGGTTAGAAACAACCTTTCTATTTAATCTTTCAAATAAAATTCCAACACTAGCCGTTCTTGCGATTTTTGGAAGCGTTAGCTTCTACTTTCATTCGTTCAACCGTAATGTTAAGTTTCACCTAAGAGTGCTTTTGTTCTTTGCATTAACATTACTCTTTTTTTTGATTTTGATCTTCTTTTCAAAAACAAAAGATCCTTTAATGCACTTGGCCGCTAATGGAATGATTGGTGGGGTTATACTTAGCATTGTTTTCATTTTTACCGTTGCTCATGAAATATTAGCATTCTTTGTTACTGTAATTTCGTACGGTGCAAAGCAAACAAAAAGCCTGAGGCACTTTTCAATCATTAGTGCTATATACATGATCAACTTAGCACTTACCTATGCTGATCGCAAAGGATTTATCGAATGGAATTTCTTATCCATCAATCTTTTTTTACTACTTACTATATCAGCTTTTCTAGGCCTTTGGGGTTTTCGCAAACGTGAACGGTTGTATTCAACCATACTGCCTGCCGATCCGCTTGGGAGTTATCTTTTTATTTCGCTTGGCACCATTTGCTTTGCTACTATTACCTTTTTTCTTACTACCGCTAATGATCCTCCCCTGCAACTAATTCAAGATTCAATCATGTATAGTCATCTTGGCTATGGCCTAATTTTCATTTGTTACGTACTTGCCAATTTCACTTCTATGCTTGCCACTAATCAACAAGTGCATAAAATACTTTATAATCCCAATGCCATGCCCTATTTCACTTTTAGGTTGGGGGGATTGATTGCTACATTTTCCTTTTTTGCCTATTCTATTTATT
>JANXRR010000265.1 GCA_025356795.1 Bacteroidia bacterium | reverse complement strand
CAATTACATTACTTACCTTGTTGTGAGCTGCATACATGGCAGCTTCCCAAACTTGACCTTCTTGCTGTTCGCCATCACCCATCAAAACATAAATAAGACCACTATCATTGTTAAGTTTTTTGGCTTGAGCAGCTCCAATGGCCACCGATAATCCTTGCCCCAATGAACCAGAGGCAATTCTCACGCCTGGCAAATGCTCATGGGTTGTAGGATGACCTTGAAGCCGAGTATTAAGTTGGCGGAAAGTAGCCAATTCTCTAACTTCAAAATACCCAGAACGAGCCAAAACAGAATACCAAACGGGTGAGATATGACCATTGGAAAGGAAGAAAAGATCTTCTCCTTTGCCTTCCATAGTAAATGCCTTATTGTGCTTAAGGGTATGAAAGTAAAGTGCCACCAGATAATCAGTGCAGCCTAGTGAGCCTCCTGGGTGACCAGATTGGCAAGCGTGGACCATTCTCACTATGTCCCTTCGGACTTGAGAAGCAACTTTCTTTAATTGAACGAAATCTGTTTGAGAACTCATGTGCTAAATTTTGCACAAATGTGTCGCTTTTAAGCTAAACTAAAAAGCATAGTTTCTCTTCCATTTAAGATTAGTTTAACCATCTAAAGACGAACTACTTTTTGATTTTCCTTTTTGCCTTTTGGAAGCCGCTTCTTTCTTAGCTTCTTTTTTTGGAGCAGAAGCTGCCAAAGTATCTTCTTTAAGTATTTGAACAGTATGGTTCTTGGTATCCACCTTTTCAATGATTTCATCAATAATACCTTTTTCGTTGATCACAAAAGTAACACGGGCAGTTCCCATATACTTTCTGCCATACATTGACTTTTCTACCCATGTTCCATATTTTTCATGGATCGCTTTATTAGTATCAGCCAAAAGAGAAAAGGGTAGTTTTTCTTTAGCGATAAATTTTTTATGCGATTTTTCATCGTCCGAGCTCACGCCCAATACCTCGTAACCGGCCTCATGTAATTTTTTGTAATTATCGCGAAGGTTGCATGCTTCTGCAGTGCAGCCTGGAGTGGAGTCTTTAGGGTAGAAATAAAGTATTACTTTTTTGCCTTTTAATAATGCAAGGCTTACAGAATTTCCATCTTGATTGTTTACTTTAAAATCGGGTGCAGTATCTCCAATTTTTAATACCATAATTTTTAATTGGTTGATGATGATTCCTTTAAACTAATAAATTTTTTGGTTAAATATTTTCTGGTTGCCAGCATTGTCTATTACTCTTAATTGAAAATCACCCTTCAATAGTTTTGTTTTATCACTTCTTTCGGCAAGCAAAACCCCAGTCTTATACTCATAATCCATTAACAACCACTCGCCATTAATTGTTGCCTCAAAAGAAGCAATGCCCGAGTGCTTGTCACTAATTCTAAATCGAGCATTGCGATTGGTAAGAAAGATTCTTGCAATTGAGGGAGGAGTTATGTCTTGCTGAATGGTAAAGCTTCCAAGCTCCCTGGCTGAAAAGCGAATGTTGCCACCATCCCAAGTTCCGCCAAGGTTAGCTCCATTGGCATTGTAAACTCCGGTGGTCTTGTCTTCCAAATATTTTTTACTCGGCTTAAGTATAACATCAATTGGATTGTAAAGTGGCACCAGCGGACTTCCTAATGTAAATACTTCTAAATTATCATTTTTTCGATAGGATTCGTTGAAGTAGAGCGTGTCGTACAATGCTCCTGAAGGAAAACTTACTTCCGCCCGCTCGCTATAATATTTGTAACCTATGCCCGAAGTAATTCTATCTTTTAAGTTAGTAGCAATAGAATTTCCACATGCTATCAATGAATCGGGTAATATGTTTTTTAAATCTATGAGAAATACTTTTTGTGTGGAAGTACCGTAGCTTGGGGTTTGGTATGTAACATCCTTTCCCGAAATGATTTTTAATTTAACTTGAGGGCAAGCTTTGCTGGTGACCTTCAACACGTTCTTAGTTATCTCAAAGTCAATTGGTTTAGCTAACTGATCCATCAGTAGTACATTCATTGTAGGTGGATTGGGTTGTAAAGAGAATCGCGCTTCACTTTTATTTCCATACGTATCTTTCATTTCTATTTTTACGGTCACGAGCTTATCACTTACAGAAATAATGCCACTTGCAATTGATTCTTTATGGTATTCAAATGTATTGCCGTCATCCACATAAAGTTTATTAAAATAAACCCCTCGCTGTTTTAGTATTTTATAATTGATAATATTTTGAATTCCTTTAGTCTCCTCAAAATCAATCTGATCGATGGCTTGAGTAAATACTTTGGATTCATTGGCATATACTTCAATGTAATTAATGCCAAAACGAAAAGCAGAGTTGTTCATTCGATCGGTAGCTAGAAGTTCCACACCAATTTTCCCATGAGCTAAAATCGGCTTAGAAAAAATGTATCCCGAAGGAGTTTTTAGCAAATAAAATTCAAACCTTCCAAACTTATCATTAATGCGCGAACTGCTATCGAGTGTTATAAGAGCAATCTTGCTGGCGGAAGGAGGGTAAGTGTCAATTATTTCTGAGAACTTAAAAGTTAATGGATTAAGTGCATGATTGGCACTGTCGCGAATTTCAAAATGAAGATGTGGGCCCTGTGAGCCCCCCGTATTTCCCGACAGTGCAATAGTGTCGCCTTGTTTAACTAAAAGCAGATCTTTTTGTGGAAATAGATCTAATTCAAATGATTTTCTGGAATAATGTTCTTGCAGCACGAAGTTAGCCAGCGCGCCTTTGAACTGATCCAAATGCGCATAAAGGGTCTGATTACCATCAGGATGAGTTAAGATTATAGCTTTACCATACCCATACGAACCTACAATAATCCTCGAAACATACCCGTTTTTTGCTGCTCTAACAGCAATACCGATCATATTGCTAGTTCTAATATCTAGCCCCGCGTGAAAATGTGTGCTTCTTAACTCTCCCATCGATCCGGTCAATAAATTTGGTCTTCCAGGGAAAATCGGAAAAAGATAATTTTCGCGGTTAATTATAAGGGAATCAGGCTTTTGTAGGGCCAGTTGGGCAAATGAAGAATTCAGTAAGAAAACGAAAAGAAACGCAATCTTATTTAACTTCAAATTCAAGCAGTTTTTCATCTTCAATGTAAGCCGATAATATATTTCCAATCGCCACAGGGCCAACTCCTTTAGGTGTGCCAGTAAAAATAAGATCCCCTGTTTTAAGGGTGAAAAATTTTGAGAGGTACGATACTATGTACCCAACGCTGAATAACATCAAGCCAGTATTACCTTGCTGTTTTAATTGTCCGTCTATTTCTAGTTTGAAATTGATATTGCTCAGGTCGGCAAAGTTGGTAATAGGTATAAACTTGTCTGAAATAGGAGCCGAGTCATTAAAACCTTTGGATATCTCCCAGGGTAAACCTTTCTCTTTAGCTTTAGATTGTAAGTCTCTGGCAGTAAAATCTATACCAATGCCAATTGAATCTAAATATTTATGTGCGAATTGCTCTTCAATGTTCTTTCCTTCTTTGGAAATTCGTATTACAAGTTCTACTTCATAATGAATGTCTTTCGAGAAATCGGGATAATAAAAGGGGGCATTATTTTTTAAAATTGCCGTATCAGGTTTTGTGAAAATTACAGGCTCATCTGGGCGTTCGTTGTTTAATTCT
>JANXRR010000255.1 GCA_025356795.1 Bacteroidia bacterium | reverse complement strand
CCCCTGCTTTGATCGCCTGCAACCGTCGGCGCACTGTGGCTCAGGAGTGCGCCAAAAAATGTTTCCGCTTTATCTTTTCAGGATCGAGGAAGAAGAGAAGTATCTTAATATAAAAGTCATATTCTTTTTTGCGAACAGTTTCTAAGTGAACTATATCTTCAAAGAGCCAATCTTGAGCCTTGGAAGGTACAACCTTGCCCAAACTACTATCGGGGCTATGGATAAGTAATCGTCTGAGTGTTCCTACCTCTGAGGTGATGTTAAAATTTTGCATAGGTATTAAAAACGGCAAAGCTGCTTTACTAAACAAAAGTGACTAAAAACAAAAGAAGGAATGGCTGCCGCTATCCTTCTTTATAGGTGTGAGCTTTTGAATTGGTGTTTTTTTAATTTTTATAAATAATTATGCTATTTTCTTTGATCGCATCCAAAATAATAGAATAGTGAACAGCACAATCAATATCACCGGAAAGGTAATCATGGTTTGAAGTGTGGCCTGCCCGGCCGCTAGTTCCAATGCATCTCCTTCCAAGCCCATAGAGGTTGCTTTCACTCGTGCGCTGTCAATCCAACCACCAATTATGGGTTGCCAAATAGAAGTAGAGAGCATACCGAACGCCCCTACTATCGACATGCCGATTGCACCACTCGCAGGAATTTTTTCAGCAACGAAGCCAATCATATTAGGCCAGAAAAAACAAACCCCCATCCCAAAAATTACTGCGGATAAATAGGCTAGTGATCCTATTTGCGTGCTCAAAAGAGTTATTCCTATAGTGGCAGTTATTGCAGAGCCTAATAACACCCCAGTTTGATCAAACCGATGAACAAATGCTCCACCGAAGTAGCGCCCCACAGCCGAAACACCAAAAGTAAGTGCTACAATTACCATCGGCTCAGCACCGCTTTTTGTCAATACCAGCTGAGACCATTGAGAAGGACCGAACTCAGAAATAGCAGTTAGCGTCATACACACACACATGAAAATGAAAAGCGGTGTGGCCATGGCTTTTAGGTTTTGCGACATGGAAGCAATTTCTTTTTTAGGTTCTGGAAATGCCTGTCCGTAGAAAAGGTATGCGTAGATCAACGTAGGGATGAGTATTATCCATATTTGCACTTCCCAGCCCAAATTCATTTTTGTCATGGCAAACGAGATCAAGCTTCCGAGAACAATGCCTCCTGGAAACCACATGTGGAAGCGGTTCAATAATGTATTCATCTGCTTACCACTATAGCTAGCCGCTATCATAGGGTTACAGGCCGCTTCGGTGCAACCATTGCCAAGCCCAATAAATAATGTCGAGATTAAAAGCCCAACATAGCCTCCTGAGAAAATAGTCATAACGATGCCAATTGTATGGGCAAAAAGAGCAAACATCATTATTTTTTTAGGGCCGATTGTATTGTAAAATATGCCTCCCAAAACCATTGAAATTGGAAAGCCAAAAAAGAACATTGAGTTGATAAACCCAAGCTGTGTTGCAGTAAGATCAAAAGTCGTTTTAAGTTCTGGTAGAATTCCAGCTCTTATACTAAAAGAGAAGGCAGTAGTTATTAATGCAAAGCAACTACCGTAAAAAAGTCTTTTGCTATTTGGCTCACTCATAGGTTTGTTTTTTTAGGATTAGGTTTTCTGGCGTCAAGTTGTGATGAAAAAAATTGTTCTGCAAGCGTTTGAACGAATTCAATCAAACCTTTGCATTGCGGATTTCAAAAATGCTACTTTGGAAATCGGTAAAGATAGGACCTGCCCTCTGTCCAGCAGGATTGTATAGTTAAAAATATTACTTTCGTGTATGAATAAAAATGGATTTCTACTAGGTATTGATATTGGCAGTTCGAGCATAAAGGTATTGCTTGTTTCGGTGGCAACAGGCCAAACCATGAAAGCCACTCAATCGCCTGTGGAAGAGATGCAGATGATTGCCCTTAAAACAGGATGGGCAGAACAAGACCCCGAACTGTGGTGGGCGCATGTTAAAATCGCTGTAAAGAAATGCATCCAACAAGCGGCAGTAAAACCCGAATCAATTTTGGCCATTGGCATTGCCTATCAAATGCACGGTCTTGTGTTAGTGGATAAAAACTTAAACGCTTTGCGGCCTTCTATTATCTGGTGCGATAGTCGTGCAGTTGCCATTGGTGATGAAGCATTTCACGAATTGGGTGAAGACTATTGTTTGAAAAACTTGCTCAACTCGCCTGGCAACTTTACCGCATCCAAACTAAAATGGGTGCAACAACATGAACCCGAAATCTATAGTAACATTTATAAGGTCATGCTGCCAGGGGATTTTATAGCCATGAAACTTACAGGAGAGATTAAGACAACAGACACGGGTTTATCGGAAGGCGTGTTTTGGGATTTTGAAGAGAACGATATCTCCGACTTATTGATAGGACACTATGGTTTTGACAGAAGTCTTTTTCCAGAAAGAGTTAATGTCTTTTCTGTACAAGGTAAAGTTTCAAAATCAGTAGCTAATGAACTGGGTCTTTATGAGGGAACGGTGGTTTCGTATCGTGCTGGCGATCAACCTAACAATGCATTTTCATTGAATGTTTTGAACCCTGGCGAGACTGCTGCCACAGCAGGTACATCGGGTGTTATTTATTCAGTCACTG
>JANXRR010000023.1 GCA_025356795.1 Bacteroidia bacterium | reverse complement strand
GGAACCTGGATGCCGCGCGGGAGTGGTCCTGGGGCGTGCGAATCACCGTTCCGCCCACGGACTTTGAGGGCTGGATTGAAGCGCAGCAGGGAGAGCCGGAGAACAGCACCCTCTACTTCGTGCAATACTTCGCGAATCTCCGCGACCTCTGCCGTTAAAAAAGTTACTTTGAAACCACAATGCCTAAAATACTAGCCAAATCGCGCTCGGCTTGTTTTAATCCCATCTGCATGTCAATGCTCTTTTCTAATTTATCCAAATCGCCACTGGCTTCAATTACTTTCAAATCCTTTAAATTATCTTCCATCATTTTTTGTATGATCCTAAACTTTAATCGCAGCACATTGGTATATGCCATCTTATTAAGTAGCTCTATTTCTTTGGGTATGTAGATGTGAAATTTATCGCCCCAATGAGCGCTGGTGTTGTAGCGGTGCGTGATCAAATCTGCTACCATCCGTTTCATTGCATCGCTGCCATGCTGTAGAAAGTAATTGGTATCGTGGATCACTTGATTATTTAATCCCTCTTTAAATTCCAGGAAAATACTTTTAAGCACGGGGTTGGTAAACTCTACATCATCCAATTCGTGAAGCATATAGTTGCCCAACGATTGCACTTCTTGCTGATCTTCGGCAGAAAGATTTTTATCGGCATAGTTTAACAACAATCGGATTGTTTCACGCTCTTGTAGCTGAACAATTGCATTGCCATCCAATTTAATGGGAGCAATTTCTTCTATGGCAGCCCTCCCCTCTTCTGGGGGTTCTACTTCTTTTAATTTATCTTTTTCGTTTTTTCTGCGCTCTTGCACCAGCAGCTTGTTCAGCTCACTTAGCAGCACCTGCTCGGGCATCTTCAACAAATTGCTCGTTTCTTGAATATACACCGAGCGCTTTACAGGATCGGGTATGAGCGCTATGCTGTTAACAATTTCCTTAATGGATTCAGCCTTTCGGATTGGATCGGCAGCAGATTCAGCAGAAAATAAATCGGCTTTGAATGAAATAAAATCTTTGGTGGAATGCTTTAAGAAATCCTGAAATTCAGCAGTTCCTACTTTACGGGAATAGCTGTCGGGATCTTCGCCATCTGGAAAAAGTGCTACCCTAACATTAAGCCCGCCTTTCAAAATCAAATCGATGCCGCGCAAGGCCGCTTTTATTCCAGCAGAATCGCCATCGAAAAGCACCGTCACATTTTCAGTAAACCTGCGCATCAATTTAATCTGCTCTTCTGTTAAAGCCGTGCCTGACGATGCCACCACATTTTCAACATCGGCCTGGTGCATGGAAATAACATCGGTGTAGCCTTCCACCAGGTAACAGTTGTTATGTTGGCGGATTGCATTCTTGGCTTGAAACAATCCATACAGCACATCGCTTTTATGGTAGATGTCTGTTTCGGGTGAGTTAATGTACTTGGGCTGATTCTTGTCCTTGCCCATCATGCGGGCACCAAAGGCAATTACTTTTCCCGACATGTTATGAACAGGAAAAATTACCCTTCCGCGAAAGCGGTCGTAAGTGGAGCCATCTTCTTTTTTAACTACCAGGCCGGTCTTTTCAAGTAGTTCTTTGTTATAGCCTTTTTGAATTGCTTCGCTGCTGAAATTGGTCCAACCCTCTATGGCATAACCCAATTCAAATTTTTGAATTGTTTTGTCGGTGAATCCGCGCTCTCGGAAATAACTCAAGCCTATGCCCCTGCCTTCTTCATGTGCCTGAAGTATTTCCTTATAATAGTCCTTGGCGAAGTTCATAAGAATGTAGAGCCCTTCGCGTTCACTTTGCTCTGCGGCAAATTCATTGCTCTCCTTATCTTCCTTTAGCTCAACGCCATACTTCTTAGCCAAAAAACGAACCGCCTCAATGTAGCTGACCTTCTCATGCTCCATAATGAAGGTAAACGAATCGCCTCCTTTGCCACTGCTAAAATCCTTAAAAATGCCCTTGGCGGGAACCACATAAAAAGAAGGGGTTTTCTCGTTGTTGAAAGGACTTAGTGCCTTAAAATTTTGCCCCGATTTTTTGAGCGACACAAAATCGCTGATCACATCAACTATGTCGACACGGCTTCTTACTTCTTCGATGGAATCGCGGGAAATCATTCGGGGTGGCAAAGATACTTTTTTACAGGAAGCTTCGACTTATGAGCGTAAAGAAAGGAATTGGGGCAGTTATTCGCCAAAGACTTTAAAAATTATAGTAACTTGGCTCCCAATTAAAACCATTTGTATGAAGAAAGCTTTAATCATTCTTTTCTCGGTATGTGCATTTTTGGGAGCAAGCGCTCAAGATCATAAAGATGAGCTTGCATTGACAAAAGCCCTCTTTGGCAGGGAAAATAAAGACATTGTTAGCGAGTTTGTGAAAATTGAGCAAGGCAAAGAAAAAGCCTTTTGGCTTCTTTTCGATGAATTTGAAGCCAAACGAGGAAATTCCGGTCAAAAGAAATTTGTGCTCCTTAATAATTACGTTAAAAACTATAAGACTTTAACAGAATCTGAAACGGACGAGATTATTAAAGAAATAATTGAACTCACCAAAAGTCAAGAAAAACTAATTGCCGACTATTTCACTAAGATCAAGAAATCGTGTGGCGTTTACACTGCGGCACAATTCTACCAAATAGAATGGTACTTAACTAGCGAGGTAAGAACCAACATTCTAGAAAGTATTCCTGTTATTAAAGAATTGGGAACTAAGAAATAGTTTTCAAGGTTTCCGATTTCAGGTTTCAAGTTAAAATTTGAACCTGACGTTGAAATTCAATTATGGCAATTACACAAGCAAAAATTCTACAGGCACTTTCAACTGTAAATGACCCAGATCTAAAGAAGGATATTGTTACCCTTCAAATGATTAAGGACATAACTGTTAACGGCAGGAAAATTGGTTTTACAGTAGTACTAACTACACCTGCATGCCCCCTAAAAGAGAAAATTAAAGGCGACTGTCAAGAGGCCATAGAAAATGCTTTCGGCTCAGATATAGAGTTAGATATTATCATGAGCTCTTCTGTAACCTCTATGCGCAATCAAACGCCACTATTACCTGGTGTGAGAAATATTATTGCCATAGCATCAGGAAAAGGTGGCGTGGGCAAATCAACTATTACCAGCAATCTTGCAGTTGCTTTAGCTAAAAGTGGGGCACGTGTTGGTCTTATTGATGCTGATATTTCAGGACCCTCTGTACCGG
>JANXRR010000214.1 GCA_025356795.1 Bacteroidia bacterium | reverse complement strand
GAATTAGAAAATCTACTGCGAGGCGAAATCCCTTCAAAACAGTATGCTTCGCCACTTTTTCTCACTCACCATAGCGAATACTATGTCTTACTCAAAAAAGTGCTCTGCCCACTAGCCGGCTCAAATGTGGCCTGCACATTTGCCCTAGGCTTTCACCTCTCGCTACGATTCCTATTGCATAAACCGGGTTAAACCCGGATTATGAAGTAAAATTACCCAAGCCCCTTGCAAAAAAGTTCCCTGCAACAGCGATTTCATCGTTCGTCCTTCAGGTACAACGAAACTTTGGCTGTTTACAGGTACTAAAATTTAATTAATCATTGGCTCATCTTTTTTTATTCTGCGCTTCAAACCCATATCGCATTACTGCTTCAAGTATTTCAATGTTTATATCTTTTAGAGTTTTAAACTTAATGCAATACCCGGTCACGCTCGCCTTGCCTATTTTTTTTCCATACGTTTTGGCAAAGTATGTCTTATCAGTAATACCAAGGATATAGATAGAGATCCCGGTTTTGTTTGCACTGATACCAATTTGATAAAACTCTCTGGTTTTTCCATCAGCATATTTTATGGTGTGAAGTCCATATCCAATATTAGGATTAGAAACAGTTTTATTTTCACCATTTTTACCATCCAGGAACCATAATTTACACGCTGGCATCACTTGCAGAATGATGTGGTGCAACGCTTGCATGTCGCTGCGTTTTGGTTCAGGTTGGTTGGTTATATACTTTTTGATTTGTTCTTGTATAGTCATATAACGGTTTCGGACTTTACGTTGGTGGGCTTTTGAAATCGAAAACTGTCTGCCAGCACTAACATTTATTAATTGCTCAAATGTTTCTATTCGCACTGTCCGCCCACTAAGGCAAAACCCGTGATATGCGCCGTTTTTTCTGTCAAGTTAGAGTTCTGTTGCATTGATAAGTTTTTGAAACGAAAAGTCGGGTTTACGCATTTCGATTTCATTCTTGCACGAATCTTCTTGTGCTTCTGTTGCATAAACAAACATTTTTTGTTCGTAGTCGTCAATAGCACCTTGTATGGTTTCAAAATTTCCGCTCGTGAGATTGTCAGACAAAATCAAAGCGTCCATTAGTCCAATGTTTACGCCTTGTCCAGCAAAAGGTGGCATCAAATGAGCCGTCTCGCCAATTAGTGTTATTGGTAATGGACGGCTGCTTTTCCAGGGTTTGTCCAACGGAAACTTTCTTATTGGCAAACCAACAAAAAATGTTGTTGAGCGAATTAACTGTTTATATTTTTCATCCCAATTTGAAAGCCTATTCAAAAGAAACTCAATTACGCTATCGGCATTTTGAAAGTCTAATCTTTTCCCGTTATTAAATTCTTCTGGTTTTTTAAAAATAATGCCGTAAGATAACGCACCATTGTTGAATGGATTTGCAACTAATAAATTCCCTTGATATGCGGTCATTAGTCTGTTGCCGTTGCACAACTGGAAAAATTCAGAGCAGTTTGTTTCAGGTTGATGAATGTCGCCTTGAATAATAAACGTGCCTGTTTCTTCTATTTCGCTGTCCGAAACAAAGTTTCTTGCTTTGGACATTCCACCATTGGCAATGATAAGAAAGTCTGCGGTGGCACTTGGTTTGTTTTCAAAGTCTAAAGTCCATTTTCCGTTTTGTTCTTCAAGCCCGGTGAGTTTTCTGTCCCAAAAAACTGTGTCGCTTTTCAAGCTGTCAAGCAACATTTTTCTAAAAGCATTCCTGTTTATTTCAGGATTGTCAAACTGGTTTTCGGGTGTTGGATTTCTTGTAGATAAAATGTTGCCGTGTTCGTCCGCAAAATTTATTCCCATAGGCAACGCTAAGTCATAATAAGTTTGTAACAAACCCGCTTTTTTCATTGCCTCTTGTCCCGAACTTTTGTGAAGGTCAAGCGTCCCACCCCAAATTCTTGCATGTGGGTCTGCGTCCCTTTCGTAAACGGTTATGTCAATGCCGTTTTGCTGCAACAATTTTGCCATCGTCAGCCCAACTGGTCCTGCACCAATGATGACTGCTTTTTTATTTTTTAGTAAATGGTCGTTCATATTCTGTCTGCTAATGCTTATGTTGTGTCGTTCGTAAAATGGCACATAGATATCGTCTGCATATAAGCAGTGGCGGGTTTTCGAAGCCGCCAATGACTACATGTTGGACGAAGATAAATATTTATCAGTTATATAACCCGCCATTGATTATATGCGTTGTGGGCTGCTGGACTCTCATGATTAATATTTTTCAAGTTGTCATTTTGGTTTTGACTGAATGGCAATTGGAACAACGTCTGTCAATTCCAGTTGTTTAACCATATCCACGACAATTGCCTTATATTTTTTGAAATGCTCTGTCTGAGTGTGCGTTTGATAAGCATTAACACTGGCATAAGTTTCCAGGATTGTAATCTTTGATGGGTCTTTTTTGTCTTGTACGGCGGAGTAAGCCAAAACACCTTTTTCAAGTTTGATAGCTGACTGCATTTGTTCTTTTAAAGCTGCTGTGTACTCGTGTAACTTCGTACTGTCGACAGTAATCTTAGCAATTCGCATGTATGTTGCCCCGTCTTGCGCAATGGAACTCTCTAAAGAAAATGTCATCATGACTATGATAAAAATTAAAAGCCTCCCGTGTTGTTTTGCAGAATCGTTCATTGTTAATAAAATTTATTGCAAGGTATGTGTTCTTATATGTCACCCCCAGTTGCCCACTACGCTAGCATATAAGCAGTATCGGGTTTCTGAAATCTACAGTTTGGGCCGGAATACCCTGGTCAATTAGACCGGTTTCTCCACCCCATGACCAAACTACATTGTGAAACACAAACTTTAATTTAACACCAAACCCCCACATTGCATAAACATTTTGTTGGGCACCGTTGCTCACTCTGTCACTACATAAAACCAAGGAGTTTTTAGAAGTCCCTGTCTAAGGTAAATGTCAACTGTGTCCCCTTTGGCTGTAACTTCATACTCGTCCTTTGTCACGCTTACTCTTTCTGTTTCAGTTCTAGGTCCCCAAGGTTGAAGTGTCAAATAGTAGGTTGTGGACTTTCCAGAACTGATTTCTTTGTCGGTCACTTCGCTTTTAAATATTTTGGGTTCAGATTTGTCAAACGAACAATTTGATATTACATAAGTCCCGTATGAATAACACAGTATCATTCCTGCTAATGAGAAGGTGGTAAAATAGTCAATAAATTTCCTGAATTTAATTTCTTTTGTCCCAATAATGAACAATAGGGTTAATGTAATTGTACTAATACAAATAGCAATCCAGAGACTCTTAAATTCAAGAATTTCATAGTCCATGACAGCTCTTATTAAAAGTCCCGCGCTAGGTAAAATAAACCCGTAAATTATTGAGGGATGAGCACTGTTCTTTTTCTCATCAAACCTGATAAATCCACGGTAGGCATAAAGAGATATAAATGCCAATGCAGGTATAATCATTCCTACTGAAAGACTAAGTAAGTATGGTCTTGGATAAAACCATAACCAAACACAGGTCAGGCCGCCAATATAATTTATATATTTAGCTATTTTCCTTGCTTCATTAAGTTTAAACTCTCTTGCTTGTAAACTTATTCCCAATTCATCATTCTTGAGAATTTGTTGTTCTTCTTCAATTGCCTCATGCAAGTCTAGTTCTATGAAATTGTTGCAAATCCAATTTACTATTTGGTCAGATTGCTCAAGGTAAGTTGAGACCTGAATTGCTTTCTTGTTGGAATCTGTTGGAAAGATATTAGTATAGTTGTTTACAGTTCTATAGCCCTTTATTTCTGTAAAAGATAACGTTCTTGTCCAAAAAAGACTCTTTTGAGATAGACTGTCTTTGTTAATGATGAATTTGCCTTTCGTTACTTCCCCAATCCCATAAGTAAATAAAATAACTCCCCCTAATGACACTGGAATCAAAATGAGAGCAGCGAGCCAACTGAATGGCTCTAAACGAAAAACCAGAGTCCCAACAAAAATGAATAAAGCAATTAGTAATGGGGATACTATATAAACGAAAATTCTCCATCCCTTGGTCGTCCTAAATTCTCCTGTCATTATATTCTACTTTTTTTTTAGCAATGGTGCCCAGTCGAGTCACCCAAGGGAGTTTCACCCTTAGGTTCTCACGGAACCGTGCTTGAAAGTCTCCCTTCACACGGCTCTTCCTGTTCAATCACAAGATAAGTAATCCCATATGGAGCACCAATCTATGGACGTACCAATTTC
>JANXRR010000198.1 GCA_025356795.1 Bacteroidia bacterium | reverse complement strand
TGCAGCCAGCCATCTTTCAATATCTGAGCTAGCGTAAGCCCTGAATAATCGAACATCGATTGATTGAAGTAATTTAAGTTGCCTTCGGTATCCGAAGTCCACACGTGTTGTGGCATGGAATCGGCCAATAGTCTAAATTTTTTTTCGCTTTCCTGTAATTTTTTTTCGTGCTTTTTTTGCTCGTCAATATTGGTGTTTGTGCCGAACCAGCGGGTCACTTTTCCGGAAGCATCTACCAGGGGAAAGGCGTTGGTTAAAAACCATTGATGCTGGCCATCTGCACCGCGTAAGGGGAAGGTAAGCTCAAAAGGTTCATTCTTTGACCAGGCCTGTTTAGTAAAATCAAGAATACGCTGTAAATGATCGGGGTGATGTAATTTTTGCCAGCCCCAGCCTTCCATTTCTTCGAGCGTAGAGCCCGTGTAGTCGTACCAGCGTTGATTGTACCAAAAAATCCACCCTTCGCCATCGGCCATCCATGCCAGGTTCTGAATGTTGTTGGCAAGCAATTGAAATTGTTCGGCACTTTTTTCTATTTCCTTGCGGATTTTTATCTGGGCCGTTACCTCAAGTGCAGTAACCACAATACCATTTACCCGATGAGCCCTGTCGTATACTGGCCTGTACTCACCATCGAAATAACATAGCTCCAATCCTTTTCCACGATTCAAGGTTACAGGCATGTCCATATTATTATAAGCCTTGCCTTTGGCATAGACTTCATCCATTTTCTCAAAAATTCCTTGCCCTCCCAATTCTGGAAAGGCTTGCCTTACAGACTTGCCCACCAAGTTTGTTTTGCCACTCAAGGTCAAATACAAATCGTTGGCAAATTCTATAACATGCGTTGGCCCACTAAACTTGCAAATTCCCGCTGGGGCTTTCACTACTAAGTCTTGCATTTCCTTTTGCAGCACGTGTGCCTCGCTTATAGATTGATTGAGCCGCACATAGCTGGCCAAAAGAATAAGCATGGCTCCTAAAAACAATATAACAATAAAGAAGGGCGTGAGGAAGGATAACCTGCTGTAGTTACGCACCCGCATTTCAAGCAAGTATTTTTCCATTAGCATCATGGTAGAAATGTGCTGGTTTACCACATCCATTGTCTGCATACCGCGGGCAATGTTTGTTTGAGTGGCTGGATTTTGTGGTAGTTGACTATTTGGGCTTGGCAGTTCACGAAGACTAATTATCTTTTGATGGATGGCCTCGTTGAGGGAAGCGAGTGTATGCAGTTGGCTGTTGTTGTCACGAATAAGGCTGTCCAGCGTAAGTAATTGTAAGCCGATGCGAGCCACAGTTGTGTCTCTTCTCTGAAGCAGCAATGAATCGCCCAACAGCATAAACCCACGCTTGTACGATTCTGCTGTTGCTATCGAATATGAAATATTTTCCAATGATTCGGTTACTTTATGGGTGTGGTTTACCCAATTGGACGAATCAATCAGGCTCTGCGTTTGAAAATAGGTGTACGTTGAGAGCCCTATAATAAAGAGCGTGGTAAGAACATAGATAATTCTGAGGGATGTAATTGAATATATAGTTTTTTTCATTGCGGCCTATACTTGAGTTCAATTCCGAATACCACGATTCAAAGGTCAGCATTTACTAAGAGAATAATCTGCTATAAGCAGATAAACCTTTAGAATGTCGTATTTTAAGGGTGAGTGTGTTTTGAGGTACCTCTTCCATATTTTATACCTACAAATACATAACAAGCAATAGTCGGTCCTGGCTTGCCTACTAACCATACTTTTGCCAATGGGTCTTTCAACTAGTAAAGATGGGATCAAAGAACTCTCCTGCTGGGTATCAGTTTCCCTTTAAGCACTATGCCTAAATTGCAATTCCTTATCTTTAACACTTCAAATTATACTTATGTGGCACAATGCTTATTGATAATCATGGAAAGTGTGATTTACAGTCTTTATAGCAATCACAATAAATGAAAAAACTTCTAATTACATTGCTCATATTGGTTTGCCTGGCTTTCTCTGTGTTGGGCCCCATCAATAGAACGCCACTTCAAGAAAGGGATTTCTATACCCAAATGCAGATTTCTTTGGATACGCTCAAGCTAAAGCCATCCCCGGAAGGGAAGTTAAAAATAGGGTGGAGTAGGTTTGGCATTATTCCCAATCACAGCATGCCCATGGCGGGTTATGCTCCTCGCAATCAGTTCGATTCTGTGCATGATTCACTTTACACAAAAATACTTTGCATAAGCAATGGATATATAACAAGTTATTTGATTTCAATTGATCTGTTAATTTTTCCCCCCAAGCTTAAAGAGATGATTCAAGAAAGGATGAAATACACGTCTGAATTTATA
>JANXRR010000186.1 GCA_025356795.1 Bacteroidia bacterium | reverse complement strand
TAAAATAGTAGATTTTCAATTAGTCGATTAGTAAATTAGCTTTGTGCCTGAAATAAATTGAAAAATCAATGTCATTAGATACCTATAAAATATCTCCCTCGAAACAAAGGCGTTACAACAAAACATGGGCTTTTATGGAGGCCACTATTAAACCCACAGCCTCTATACTCGATATCGGTACAGCCAATCCTTTTTCAGAATTTCTTTCCACAAAAGGTTTTAACGTTACCAATACTGGAGGTGAAGACCTGGATGATTTCCCTGAATCCATCGTGAAGCATAAAACCGATGTAGTCACAGCTTTCGAAATAGTTGAACACTTATTAAATCCACTTGGGGTTTTACGAGCAATACAGGCAGAACGTCTTTTTGTAAGTGTGCCCTTATCGCTTTGGTTCGCGAAAGCCTATCGCAATAAAAATGATCAATGGGATCAGCATTTTCATGAATTTGAAGATTGGCAATTCGATTGGCTGTTGGGAAAAGGGGGATGGGAAATTGTGCGCAAAGAAAAATGGACAAGCCCGACTAAGTTGAATGGCGTGCGACCGCTGCTGCGAAGATTCACTCCGCGGTATTACATAGTGGAAGCGAAGCGGAAAAAAGCATGAAGAAAATTCTTGTTCTCGCGTTCAGTAATTTGAAACACGATGCGCGGGTGCTGCGCCAGCTTGATTTCCTTAAAGAAAAATATTCACTCACTATAGTTTGTTTCGATGCTGCTGAAAATTCAGAATATAAAATTGTCAAAATAAAAAAAACGAACCTCACTCTCATTAGAAAATTAAGTTCAGCATTTTTTCTATTAACCAGATTTTATTCGTTGGCCTATAGGTTATTAAACGATCATGCTCATGTAAAAATTAGTTTATCGGATGAAAAGTTTGATTTGGTCATCGCCAATGATATTGAAAGCTTACCCTTAGCTTTTGAATTTAAAGGAGCTAAAATATTGTTCGATGCACATGAATATGCCCCACGTCATTTTGAAGACAAGCTAAGCTGGCGGATTTTCTTTCAAGGCTACAATAAATTCTTATGCAAAAAATTTATACCCCGGGTAAATGCAATGACAACCGTAGGTGAAGGCCTTGCTAAAGAATACGCAACGCACTATCCGGTTAAGCCAATTGTAGTTACTAACGCTTCTCCTTATTTTGAAGTTCCAATCCATCCTACTGATCCTAATAAAATAAGATTGATTCACCATGGGGGAGCCAATCATTCTCGCAAGTTGGAATTGATGATTGAGATGATGAATTATTTAGATGAGCGATTTACATTGGACATGATGCTAATTACACCACCAATTGCAAATTCCAAAACAAAGAGCTACATCAGCGAACTTGAACAATTAATAAAAGATCCAACTCGCATAAAAATATTATCTCCAAAAAAGCCACATGAAATTGTTCCGTTTATTAATCTGTATGATGTTGGCGTGTTCCTTTTACCACCAATCAATTTTAATTACGCAAATACGTTGCCGAACAAATTGTTTGACTTCATTCAGGCACGATTGGCCATTGCCATTGGGCCTACTCCCGAAATGGCAAAGATTGTAAACAATCATCAGTTAGGAGTAGTGTCTCAAGATTTTACCCCTCAAGGATTAGCAAAGAAATTAAATCAATTAACAGCTTCGGATCTTACTCATTATAAAAACAATGCGAATGCAGTGGCTCATCAGCTTAGTGCAGAACAAAATGAAAAGATAATGACTGATTTAGTTAAACAACTTATCGGCTAACTTTGCACTATGGGCATAGTCATCCGTCAAAGTATTATATCCACGATCATCTCTTACGTGGGCGTGCTGATTGGCTACATTTCATTGCTGTACTTGTATCCTAAGTTTATGAATTTGGAACAGGTTGGTTTGTTACGCACCGTTCAGGATGCCGCAATTTTGTTTTCACCTTTTGCGCAGTTTGGTATTACGCAAAGCATCTTTCGCTATCACCCACAACTGGCGAAGGATAAAAATACATCTGCAAGTTTCATCAGCCTGATGCTACTTCTCTCACTTATCGGGTTCTCTGCCTTTCTTATTGTATTTAAGGTCTTTGAAAAATCAGCACTTGCATACTTTCAGAATAATGCCAAAGAAATCATTCAATACGCATCCCTAATAATTTGGCTCACACTCATCATGCTTCTCACCAGTGCGTTAGAATCGTACTCACGTGCAGTATTAAAAACCACCATACCTAACTTATTAAAAGAAGTTGTGATCAGATTGCTTCTTGCTTTGCTAGCCTTTCTCTATTTCAAAGGAACACTCACTTTCGATCAGTTCATTGTTGGTTCCGTGCTCGCCTATTTACTTTGCCTTGTGGTATTGATTTTATACCTTATCTCAACCGGTGATTTACAATTTTCATTTGGCTTCAGTGGGCTGGATCAACCCCTTATGAAAGAAATGTTCCAATACAGTTTATTAAGTTTTGCAGGTATGGCCGGTATGATTCTGATTGGCAAGGTTGACAGCATCATGGTCTCCAGCTTGATTGGGCTCGAAGCTAACGCTGTTTATACAACTGCTTTTTACATGGCCACTGTAATAGAAATGCCTAAGAGAGCATTGAGTCAATTGGCAATGCCGTTAATAGCAAGGGCATTTGAAAAAAATGACATGAAGGAGATCCATACATTATACTCAAAAACTGCCATCAATCAATTTATC
>JANXRR010000170.1 GCA_025356795.1 Bacteroidia bacterium | reverse complement strand
GGCGATATAATCGATAAGAAAATTGCTTACCGAATTATGCAAGGTGTTATGTCAAAATTCATTATTCAGATTATTAGTACCAACCAAATGAAAATAAATTTAATCCATTTTCAAGATGTGGAGAAATCAGATAATGGATATATCTATTTGAATAGATGGTCAGAGATTTACGATGAACTTTTTGGGATTATAGATAAAAGTATTAATTCACAAGAAACCCAATTTTTATAAATGCTAATCAACGCAACTCTAATCAACCTATATCATGTGTGCCACCGCGAATTATGGTTGCATGCAAATGGCGTTCGAATGGAGCACACCTCAGAGGCCGTAGCCGAAGGCAAACTGATCGGGGAAACTACCTATACGGAGCGGGCTCAAAAATATACAGAGATAGAAATCGATGGCGTGAAGATCGATTTCTATGATGCCAAAAACAAAGTGGTGCATGAAGTAAAAAAGTCTGCCAGTGTACAGCAAGCACACATTGCCCAGGTACAGTACTATCTCTACAAGTTGCTGCAAAAAGGAGTAGAAGGTGTAACAGGCGTGATCGAGTACCCCAAACTAAAACAGCGGCAGGAAGTTGCTGCGTTGAACGACAGCACTATCGAGCAGGTAAAGAGATGGGAGCAGGAAGTGGAGCAGATCATTTCAGCTCTCTCCTGCCCTCCTGTGTTGAAAAGTAAGATTTGTAAGCGGTGTAGTTATGAAGATTTCTGTTATTCAACTGAGGAATAATAAGTAAATGAGAAAGACCTATTATCTTTTTAACCCTGGCCGCCTGAGCCGAAAAGACAATACGCTTAAATTCTCTCCTGTAGATGAAGAAGGTACAGAGTTGCCTGCCAAGTTCATTCCGGTGGAGAGTGTTTCTGATCTGTATGTCTTTGGCAGTCTTGATGCCAACAGTGCATTGTATAATTTTCTCGGCAAAGAAAACATCAGCGTTCACTTCTTTGACTATTACGAGCATTACTCAGGCTCATTTTATCCAAAAGAATATCTACTGGCGGGAAAAATGTTAGTGAACCAGGTTGGGCATTACCAACATTCAAAAAAGAGGATGATCATCGCCCGGAAGTTTATAGAAGGTGCGGCTTTTAATATGCTCAAAAACTTGCGCTATTATCAGAACCGGAACAAAGACCTTGAGATGGTGATAGGATCGATGGAGCAACTTTCAAATCAAATTCCATCCGTCAACTCAGTGGAAGAACTGATGGGTATTGAGGGTAACATCCGGCAGGAGTATTATACAGCTTTTGATGAAATCCTAAATTATTTTGAAATGGGCAAGCGCACGAGGCAGCCACCGCTCAATGAAGTAAACACGCTGATTTCGTTCGGCAACATGATGTGCTATTCTCTTTGCCTCAGCCAACTATATCACACACAACTGAACCCTACTATTAGTTTCTTGCATGAGCCAGGAGCACGCAGGTATTCACTCGCGCTCGACCTTGCCGAAATTTTTAAACCTATTCTTGTTGATCGAACCATTTTCCGTGTATTGAATAAAAAGGAAGTGCAGGCTTCCGATTTCTCGCTGGAATTAAATAAGTGTGTATTGAAAGACAGCGGTAAAAAAGCATTTGTAAAAGCTTGGGAAGAACGATTGAACGAGACCATCCAGCACCGCGTATTGAAGAAGCACGTGAGCTACAAACACCTTGTCAAGCTGGAATGCTATAAGTTGAGCAAGCACATCCTTGACATGGAAGAATATAAACCCTTTAAAATTTGGTGGTAAGATGTATGTGATCCTCGTATATGACATAAATGAGAAACGAGTGAATAAGATTCTGAAGCTGTGCCGCAGGTATTTGCATTGGATTCAAAATTCTGTTTTTGAAGGGGAGATCACTGAAGTAAAACTAAAAGAGCTGCTGGCATCTGCTCACAACATAATGGAAGACAAGGACAGTTTGATTATTTTTAAGAGCCGAGATAGCAAATGGCTTGAAAAGGAAATACACGGACAGGAAAGGAACACGATCGAGACTATATTATAAGTGTTTAAGTTGTCGATCAGTTTGCTGCTTAGTCAGCAATATCTGAATTCACTTCGTTTATAGACTAAAAACTCTATTCGCATCAAGAAATTCAGGTTGTCAAAGCCATGACAAGATCAGATCATCTCAGTCCGACAACTTTTGGCAACGCCTTGTGGAGTTGCATTCTTTGAATTTGACTCATTTATCAATAAAAAACCTCTAACTTTATCGGCTGTTAATCGCACCAACGTGGAATTGAAATATAATCACAGCGCAAGAAATGAACGGCAAATATGGCTGTTAATCGCACCAACGTGGAATTGAAATTTAAACCTCTAAATGGTTCTAAAGGAGCAAAAGCTACTGTTAATCGCACCAACGTGGAATTGAAATTCATTTATGTCGTTGACACGTATGTTATTCTTGTTCTGTTAATCGCACCAACGTGGAATTGAAAT
>JANXRR010000142.1 GCA_025356795.1 Bacteroidia bacterium | reverse complement strand
TGCACTAGATTGTAAACTGTTTTTACTTTTAAGCACATGATGGCTGCAACCTCTTCGTACGGCAATTGATCGAAGTAGATAAGGAAGATAGCCTCTTTTTGGTTGGCAGTAAGTGTATGGATAAGCTGTTTCAATCTTTTTTGTATATCGCTGTTTACTTCATGGTACAGATAGTGTGTTTTATCTGAGAGTTCTATTTCAAAACTAGTGAGATCGTCAGTAGCAGGATGGCGTAATTTTACAGCCAGCGTATGAGCAATTTTGCGCCTAAGCGATTTGTAAAAATAATACTTAAGGTTTTTCACCTCACTTAACGTTTCGCGCATGTTCCAAAATTCTATGAACAAATCTTGTATGCAATCTTCAACCAACCCGGCATCTTTCGTGATCCTCATTCCATAATTATAAAGGCAGGAAAAATATTTGGCATAGATGAGGCTCAATGCTTTTTTATCCCCTTTTTTCAACCTACTCCATAGCTCAATTTCTTGATCTGATGGCGATTCAGAATCGTGACCCGATGCTATGATGGAGTTAAACATGATGTCAAAGTTATCAATTGGATCCAATAATGCAAACGATTGCAACTCTCGAGCGGTTTTTCAGGATATCCAAGGGTCACTAAAAATAAATTTTTGAATCCTTCGGGAAAAGTTGTGAAATACACCCTCTCTACAAATACAACCGATTGAAATAAATTAAACGAGTTAATGCCCTATTCAACAAAATACATTCTTGAGGACTATTTAATGGATGAAGACTTTATTCAATGGGTGAAAGCCCCGAATGAAGAAAACAAGGCCATTATGAGTTCTTGGATTTCAAAACATCCTGGTCACGCCTCTACTGTAGCTGAAGCTCGAACGATACTGTTGCTGCTAGAATTTAAAACTCTGGAAGCTCCCAAAGGTAAGTTCCTTGAGGTTTGGGAAGGTATTTCAAAAGCAACTGACGAGGAAGCGCAACACCTGAAAATTTCCAATTCAACATCCGCTATTAAAAGTACTTCTGCGCGTACATCGATTTTATTTTTTAGGGCCGCAGCGGCAGTAGTATTGATAAGCCTTTGTTTTTGGATGTATACCAATTGGAAAGAGGCTTCAACAATTTCCGTTGCTACAGCATATGGAGAATCACGTACACTTTTCTTGCCCGATAGCACCAAAGTAACACTCAATTCAAATTCTACGCTTCACTATAAAACAAGCGATTTCAACTCAAACCATCGGCATGTGTGGCTCAACGGGCAGGCATTTTTTGCAGTAACCCACAAAAGCAATAATGAAAACTTTAAAGTTTTTACAGACGAATTGCAAGTGGAAGTGTTGGGCACTCGGTTCGATGTAAACAGCAGGAGAGGGACAACCAAAGTTGTGCTGGAAGAAGGGAAAGTGAAACTAAACATAAGCGGCCAAGAGAAAAAAAACCAGACAGTTTTTATGAAGCCAGGCGATTTTGTGGAAGTGGCACAAAACTCACTAGCAGTGAATAAGAAAGCAGTTGACACAAAAGATTTTCTATCGTGGCGCAAGAATAGGATCGAATTTTCAAGTATGCCCTTGGGCGAGGTTAGTACTTGGATTGAAGATAACTATGGATATGAAATTGTTTTTGCTGACCAAGCCATTAAAGATAAAAAATTTACTGGTTCAAGTTCCACTGATGATATTAAAGAATTGCTCGCAAAGTTATCCAAGGTTTTCAATCTTGATATAGTTCAGGACGGAGACAGGATTACAATTAAAGAGCTTTAAGAAAAACCTACGTTGTTTTCACGAAAGTGAAAATTGCTTTGGGCGCATTTAACCTAGTAAAAACGTAAAATATATACCTATGAAAAACCCTTTACAGAAACAGCTCTCTCTGAAGCTACTGGTGTTATTTCTATTATGCAGTGCCTCGGGGGCTTATTCGCAGGAATATGCGAGCCTGGCCTCTCCGTTTCAGGATAAAAAAATCATAAAACAGGAGCTGGAAAATACTGTTGTACCCAACAAGAAGTCTTTGAAGGAAGTACTTTCCTTGTTGGGCACTTCGTACGAGGTCAGCTTCAACTATGATGATGATGTAATCAAGGATATTAGTCTTGAAGAAGATTTTTCTTGGAATCAGCAAGAGAAACTGGATAAAGTATTGCACAAGCTTTTGCTTTCCAATCAATTGAGGTTCGAGCGGCTAGATCAGCGCAATTATGTAATCTATCCCACAGAAAAGAGAATCAACACTTCTTCATTTAAAAAAACACTCCTTGGCGATTTTTCTCCAGCCAATCAAAACCAATTAGCTTCCCTTTATTCAAACATACCATTGTTAGAAGACCTTACTTTTAATGCTGCGTTGCAAGTTGTTCAAGGCGCGGTATCAGACGAGGAGGGAAGGCCATTGCCCGGTGTAAACGTTATTATTAAAGGCACTACCAAAGGCACAACTACAGACACCGATGGAAAATTTTCAATTGCCGTTGATGGTGAAGATGCAGTATTAATTGTAAGCTTTATCGGTTATGCCACCCAAGAAGTATTGGTAGGCAATCGCACGGAAGTGAATGTGTCTTTATTACCCGATATAAAGGCACTCGAAGAAATAGTAGTTACTGCTTTAGGTATCGAAAAGTCAAGCAAAAGTCTGGGCTACGCCACCACCAAAGTGAATGCCGATGAACTCTCTATCAACAGAACACCCAATCTTATCAACGCCTTAGCGGGAAAAATTGCAGGGGTGAGTATTTCAGGATTGGGCACAGGCCCGGGTGGAACTTCAAAAATCCGTATCCGTGGGCAATCGTCTATCTCAGGGCAAAATAGTCCACTAATTGTTATCAATGGAGTACCAATCGACAACACCAATTTCGGCACCAATCCTAACAATGGCGGATCGGACAGCTCTGTTGGTGTGAGAGGTGGTGGAAATACTTCCGATGGTGGCGATGGCCTTTCTAGCATTAATCCTGACGATGTTGAAAGCATGACTGTGCTAAAAGGCGCAACAGCATCTGCTCTTTATGGATCGCGTGCTAAAGATGGTGTGATCATGATTACTACCAAATCGCGTGGAACTTCCAAGGGAATAGGGGTGGCTTACAATATGAACTTTACAGATGAGACTCCACTGGATTATACCGATTACCAATACGAATATGGTCAAGGCGAAAATGGTGTGCGCCCAACTACAACCAATCCTACTTCAGGTCAATGGTCGTTCGGTGAAAAGTTCCAACCCGGCATGACACAAGTATTGTACAACAATCTCACCCTTCCATACGAACCACAAAAAAATATCTTAACAAAGTTTTACAGACATGGACAAAACCTTACCAACACAGTATCTCTTTCAAGCAATAGCGACAAGGGGGGATTTAATCTTTCGTTTGCCAATTCAAACAGCAAAGGCATCATGCCAAACAACTCGTTTGAGAAAAAGATAATCAACCTTGGCTTTGGCTATGATCTTTCAGAGAAACTCAGCTTTAAGGGCAATGTAAATTATTCAAATGAGTTTAATAAAAATCCGCCCAACGTAGCCAATCAGGATAACACAATCCCTACAGTATTGATGGCGATGGCAAACTCCATGCCCTTGGATGTATTGGAAGCCAACAAGTATAACGCTGCTGGTAACGAATACATCTATTCTAGGTTTCAGAACCGAACCAATCCGTATTTCACCCTGTCAGATCAAGTTCAAAATATCCGCAGAGACAGGATTTTCGGAAACCTTTCGGTGAAATATGACATCTTAAAATGGCTTTTTGTGCAAGCGCGTTTGGGTCAAGATTATTGGTCGCGCGATCAGGATTACAATAATTTCCCCACAGGTCAAGCTTCACTGGCAGCAGCGCCCGCAGGGTTTGTAAATGGTGTTTATACGCAAGAAGCACGAAGGTTTAGAGAAATCAATGCCGACTTCTTGATCTCTGGAACGAAAGATTTTGGAAATATTGGGATCAACTTTAACGTAGGTGGAAACCAAATGCAAAGACGCTCTGACTTAAACAGCGTTCAAGTAACCGACTTTGTGGTAAGAGGCCTTTACACCGTTCAAAATGCAAGGGTGAAAGACCCAACGTATGACCTCCAAGAACGAGGCGTTAATTCTTTATACGGCTCAGGCGAAGTTAGTTACAAAAAGTATTTGTTCTTAAACGCCACCGTGCGCAACGATTGGTTCTCTACTTTATCGGCAGCTAACAGAAGTATTTTGTATCCATCGGTTTCAGCGAGTTATGTATTTTCTGAATCACTGGGCAGCAAGCCAAATTGGCTGTCGTTCGGTAAGTTTAGAGCGGCTTATGCACAAGTAGGTAGCGACACAGATGTGCCTCCGTATTCCAACCTTTTGTTCTATGGTGTAAACGCCAATCTCTTTGCAAATCAGCCGGTGGGCAATTTTGGAGGCACGGTGCCCAACGCCAATTTGAAACCCATGCGCACAGCCGAAACCGAGCTAGGCTTAGAATTGAAAATGTTTGATAGCCGCGTAGGTGTTGACTTAGCTGTATACCAGAAAGTAACAAGCGATCAAATTGTGCAAGCACAAATTTCAGATGCTTCTGGATTTGTGAACACCCGCATCAACAGCGGCAAGAGCCAAAATCAAGGCATTGAAATGATGGTGAACCTAGTGCCCGTTAGAAGAGATAATTTTGAATGGGATTTCACATTTACGGGTGCTTATAACATCACCAAAGTAGTAAGTTTATTGACTGAAAAGCCAGGTGAGAATATTACGGTAGGTACGCACGTATTCAATGGTTCGGTACAACAAATAGTGGGAGAGGAGATGGGCCAGATTGTTGGCTTTGGCTACAGAAGGGATGCCAACGGAAATAAAATTTTCGGTTCGAATGGTATACCCTTGCCCACGCTCACGCAAATATCTTACGGAAGCGCTTTGCCAAAATGGGTAGGTGGTTTCACCAACGCCTTCAAGTACAAAGGCGTAACGCTTTCATTTCTTATCGACTTTAAGTTGGGCAACAAAATGCTCTCTGGAACAAACTTTAACGCTTACCGGCATGGGCTGCACAAAGTTACCCTCGATGGAAGAGAAGGTGGTATTATTGGCGATGGTGTAGATATCAACGGCAATAAAAATGCGGCAGTGGCACCTGCTCAAACCTATTGGTCGGTGGTGCGAAGTGCAGGGCTAGTTGAACCTGTTATTTACAATGGAGGATATTGGAAGCTTCGCCAGATTACAATTGGATATGACCTTACCAAATTCCTAAAGACTACCTCTCCTGTAAAAGGAATAAAACTAAGTCTGGTTGCCAACAATGTATTGATGTTGAAAAAATGGGTTGACAATATTGACCCCGAAAGCTTTGGCTTTAGTTCCGATAACTTGGTGGGCATGGAATCGCCCGGCCTGCTTACTAC
>JANXRR010000103.1 GCA_025356795.1 Bacteroidia bacterium | reverse complement strand
CGCTCGTAACGGGAGGTTTTTCTTTGCAGAAGGTTCTGATTAATACTTTATCGTTTTAACATTACCAGTTTTGTCGGTTACTTCAAAGGTTGGTGTACCTGTCACTTGTTTCAAGTTATATACTAAACCAAAGTTACCGGTCACGGTCATGTTTTCATCATGAACCAGGTTGTTTGAACCATCAAATATTTTCACATTGATTTGTTCAGAACCTTTGTTGGCAATAGCCAACAAATATTTGCTGCTTTCGGCAAGACGGGCAATGTGAACTGCATTAGCCGATGCTTCGTTGTTATAGCTAACTTTTTGACTTTGTGTTCCTGCATTATCAGCTATTTCAATTGCGTACTCACCGGCAGTCATACCAGTGAAATTGACTGGACGTACAAATCCGTTAACAACTCCTAAGTTTTCAGAAAACACTTCAGTTCCGTTGGCACTTAAAATTCTCATTGTTACTCTTGAAGCTTTTGATCCTTCGTAGATAACTTTGAACACGCCTGATTTTTGGTTCACCACAACAATCTTAGGATTACCTGGATCTTTAGCAAAAGCCAGTACCGATACAAACATTGCTACTAGAGCAGTAAGGATTACACTTTTAGTTTTCATAATTTTTCTCGTTTTGTTTCGATACAAATATACGGTGACTATCAAAGCAGGGCTGAAAAGTTGTAAGGAAACCTCACTATTAAACCAAAATAACGTTTGCGGTTTTATTGCGACAAAAAATGAATTGAAATATAGCAACAACTCCAAATATGTAAGTGCTCTGCCATCTTTCAATACAAATGAATTTCTAGAACGGTTGCGCTTAAAAAGCAGTGCTACCATCATTAAAAAAAAGAGGTCATCTCATTATGAGATGACCTCCGCTTACAATCAACAATCTTTTAATTTTTAGAATGTAAGAACCTTGCTCGCTCCAGCAGAATCTGATATTTCAAAGGTAACAGCACCCCTAATTTTATCTAGCTTATAAACTTTGCCGAAGTCTTCATTCAATTTCGTAGACTCTATATATATTATTTCACCTTCGTTATTAAAAATTTTTACTGTAACCACTTGATCAATTTTACCAACGGCAGTAACTAAATATTTATTAGCTTCGGCAAGCCTAACAACGTTTAATAAATTCCCCACTCTTCCTGCGCTGTAACTAATCTGTTCTTTCTTCAAACCAGCATTGTCTTCAATTTGTAAAGTATACTCACCTTCACCTAGTTCAGAAAAATTATACGGTCTTACAAATCCATCGGTAGCATTAATTTTTTCAGAGAATACAATTTTGTTCTGAGCATCAATAATAGACACCTTAACATCACTCCGTTCAGTATTTTTATAAAATAAGTTATATGTAGTTGTACCTGTTTTTTTAATTACTGCTAAACCTGATACTGGATCTTTGATCCCACCTGCGAACACCATTGTACTAAATAGTACACCAACAACAATTGCTAAATTCTTTTTCATGATTTTGTTTTTTGTACCTAAGACGATAACCTTTTGTATAAGGTTGCAAAGTACATGTTAACGTGAGGTTAAATAAAAGTTAGTCCATCTTGTATAAAAAATTGAACGCTTTAACGGCACCACCTTAAACAAGGTTGTAGAAGTAAGTAATATAAAATTAAAAGAAGTAAAGCGGTAACTAATTCAGATGAAATACGTCCTTGGACTTTTCTGCTTCAAGCACGAGGTGCTTTTGATATTTTATCCTACCCAGCAAGAAATTTTCTTTTTTCTCATCATCACAAAAAATAAATTTTAAACGATCATCAAAATCAAGGCTTAATTCATTTGCTATTTGATAGATTGAGAATGCAGTACCATCAATTTTTACTTTCTGGAGTTCTAGGTAATGAAGATATTCTTCCACTAGAACAATTTGCGCCTGTTGATCCGCCTTTACTTGCCACATGGAAACCGTGCCTCCCGGATAAAGCCTATCTTTATACAAGCGATCTAATGTGGTTAGGGTAAACAAATCAATACACTTAACAACAATATCAGACTCTCCCATTGGGTAGCGCTTTAAAACACTTTCCAACGTTACAAAAGCTCCCACCTTTTCGCTGTTCATTGTGTGATTAAAAAAAATCCCAAAGGGAATATCTGTTTTCTCAGCATCTTCTAATAACTGCCTGTAACGCGGCTCAAAAATATGTAAAGGAACAAGTTCGCCAGGAAGAGGTAAAATTCTCAAGGGGAACATGGGTATGGTTATCAATTCACTCACGAAGATTACAACACAATAAGTATCAGAATGTTTAATAATTGATCACATAATGTGGTGCTTTTGAAAAGCGCTCCCAGATTAATTTTTCACCAGGTAAAAAAGATAAGTTGACTATAAAAGAAAAATCGAATACGTGGCCTCCTAATTTCTCAATAAGTTGTGCGGCAGCCAACGCAGTGCCGCCAGTTGCCAACAAATCGTCATGAATTAAAACTCTACTGCCTGCTTTCAAAGCATCTTCATGAACTTCTAAGCAACTCTGGCCATATTCCAATTCATATCTCTGCTGAATTGTTTTATAAGGAAGCTTACCTTCTTTTCTAATGGGGATAAAAGGGATTTTCATGGCAGAAGCAATCAATGCACCGAAGATAAAACCGCGAGCTTCGATGGCGACCAACGCATCAATTGCCTGCGTAGTGTAATACTCAACAATACTATCCACGATATAATTGCGTGCGGAAGGATGAGCTAAAAGCGGAGTAATGTCTTTAAAAACAATACCTGGCTTTGGGAAATCAGGCACACTGCGAATTAGCTGCTTAATCGATTCTGAATTCATAAAGGTTCTAAGATAAAATCGCGAATGAATACAGAACCATGTTTTTATTTTCCGAAAGATTCAACTTTGTAATCTAGGTTAGTTCCAAAAAGTGGAAAGGCTATTTTCACTAAAGCATAAAAAGTTCTTCCTGTTATACTGGGTCTGTATCCTAGCTCTCCACCCCACGACCAACCTAATTGTCTGTTATATTTTCCGTCCACTCCTAATCTAAAACCTAGTGGTGAGGTTTTAATAGCTGATGTAGTGTATGAATCTTCAACCTTAGTTGCTGGATCAAGATATCGAATAGGATCAATCTTTATTTGTGGTGCATACATGAGGTCAAAAAAAACAGTTATCATACCATCATCTAATCCCTCCTCATACTTATCAAAAGAGACGGCCACATTTCTAAACCAAGACATTGATCCTCCTAAATATATTGATGTGGAATAGATATTGCCAAACACACTTACATCTTTTGTTCTGCCTGAAAGAGGATCAACAAAGGTGGTAGGCAGGCCAATACCTGCTGCATTAATCAAATCAGAATTCGTTAAATTTTGAACTTTTAGCGCTCTATTCAAGTCAGTTGTGCTGTTCCATAAAAGCGCACCTAAGCGAGCCCCATAGATTTTTCTCACCTTGCAGGGAACTTCCGCGTGTAAAGGAACTCGGGATGCCCAGCGGTTGCCTTTGTAGCTGTTTTTATAAAGAACCATTTTCGTTTTTCCTGATCCTTCAAAATCTTTGATGTGATAAGTTCCCCCTATTTCATAATAGTTGAAGATTTCAGGAGCATTTTGCACGTTGCTATTGTTAACGGCTGTTTGCCTGGCAAAATCATAAAAAGACGCCCCATAGGATTTTCTGAAGTGAGCTTTAAAATCCATCTTATCTTTATAATAATAGCTTGCCTCACCTCCAAAACCTGCGGTAACATTGGTAGCGAATATCTCCCCATAAATAGGTTGAATACCTATAAAGAATTTGTTTACTGAGTAGGGCTCGTCATAAATCTCCTCAAAAGTAACAGCTGCCTTGTCTTTCCGATCGGGCTGAGCAGTAACCTCAACCACAACAATAAATAAGATTAAGCCAAAAAATAATTTAACATTCATAGAAGCAGCTTAAAACTTAAAGGTAATAAAAAGAGTGAAATTCATTATTATCTATCAAATTACCCAAAATTTGTGATGTGACATAAGCAGGCTGTTGTGCGTCTATATCAATCTTTCCTTACTTGCTGCAATTCGCCACCTTGAAATCTTATAAAAGGCACGAATTGATTATTGTTTGAATTTTTAAAACTATAGCCTGCCGAAATACTGCCAGGCGAAAAATCCACTTTCTTTATTTCTTCGAGGAAGGAAGTTCCATAGGTAGCTAAGGCATCACCTATATACATCATAAAGTCATAACCAGTTTTAGCATAATTATCATAGGTGGACGGGAAGCTGCCATGATGTTCAATGAATTTTCTCCTAAATTCTATATAAGGAAAATTACTTACAGAAGTATAGGAGGGTGCCGCAAACGATACATCTAACCTTTCATAAATACTATAATCAACGGAATTATCCTTGAGCCAAGCCTCACTTCCAACCACCAGAACTGAGTCATTTCTGGTTTCAACACTGTTGATAACCTTCGAGAAAATCAATGGATTATCGGTGGCCACATAGATGCAACCAATGCTATTTCTTTTGACTTTAAATTCAATGGGTTTTTTCCATTTATCAAATTCAACTGGGGATGCTAAAATGTTTGGGATTCTTGATGCCGTTTCTCTTGTAACAGGTTCTGATAAGGAAATTTTTATATCTAGCTCCTTTGCCACGTTAATAAAACTAGCGGCCATAATTG
>JANXRR010000082.1 GCA_025356795.1 Bacteroidia bacterium | reverse complement strand
CATAACCCAAAATATGGAAGCGGGCAACAATCAGTACGCTCCTATGCCAGGAGTTGCTTCTTTGCGCCACGTGATAGGCGAAGTAGTTCAAGAAACCTATAATCATAAAACAAATCCAGAAACCGAAATAACCATTACCGCTGGAGGAACGGAAGCTCTTTTTTCAGTAATTGCCGCCTTGGTTCAAGCGGGTGATGAAGTTATTATTTTCGATCCATCCTATGATTCTTATGCACCAGCCGTCAGGCTTAATGGTGGAGTGCCTGTTCCTATTAATCTGGCTCCTCCTACCTTTGGCATCGATTGGGAATTGGTGAAAGCTAAAATCACCAATAAAACAAAACTGATCATGATCAACACCCCACACAACCCTTGCGGAGCTGTGTTGAGCGATGTCGACATGAAAACCCTAGAGCAGATTGCTTTGCAGCATGGCATTATTGTGTTGAGTGATGAGGTGTATGAGCGAATAATTTTTGATGGCAAAACACACAATTCCGTTTTAAAATATCCTTTATTATCGGCACAAAGTGTGGCCGTGTTTTCATTTGGCAAAACTTTTCATGCCACTGGGTGGAAAGTGGGTTATGCCATCGCTCCCGAGTTTTTAACACAAGAAATAAGAAAGACACATCAATTTATTACGTTCAGTGTAAATACACCAGTGCAGCTGGCATTGGCAGAGTTTATGCTCGACCAACAAAACTATTTACACCTAGGAAGTTTCTACCAACAAAAGCGCGATTTTTTTTTAGAACATCTCAAGGGCAGTTCGTTTGAGCCATTGCCGTGTTATGGAAGTTATTTTCAACTGCTTTCCTACAAAGCCATCTCAACTAAACCCGACCGTGAAATGGCCGAATGGTTAACAAGGGAACTTAAGTTGGCTTCTATTCCTGTTTCTGTTTTTTATCATGACAAAACCGACAATCACTTGCTGCGCTTCTGCTTTGCCAAAAGTGAAAAGACTTTGCTCAAGGCTGCTGATATTTTGAAGAAATGCTAAAATTAAGGGTCATTTCCAATCTGAAAACAATTTGTAGTATTTAAAGCTTTGAAACCCTTGTTTCTCACCTTTCTCACTTTCTTTTAACCTCGGTAGTGCTTTTTAGTGATTCATTGTTTTTCTTTGTAGAGCCATGCAAGATTTAAAGATCACCATCATTCAATCAGATATTCATTGGGAAGACATTGGGGCCAATTTGGCTATGTTTGAAGAAAAAATCTGGCAGATTGGCCAACCTACAGATGTTATAGTTCTTCCCGAAATGTTCACCACAGGTTTTACCATGCGGGCCAATAAGCACGCTGAAATGATGAACATGCGCACCTTTAAGTGGATGAAGCAAATGGCTGATCAAACAGGAGCTTTGATTCTAGGCAGCTTTATTGCCAATGTGCATGATCGTTTCTATAACCGCCTTCTGTGGATGGAGCCCGAAGGCAACTTTAAAACCTACGATAAGCGCCACCTTTTTAGAATGGCAGAAGAAAATCATACGTATGCTCAAGGAGAGAGCCTTTTAATTGGCCATTGGAAGGGATGGAGAATTTGCCCATTGATTTGTTACGATCTCCGTTTCCCTGTCTGGAGCCGCAACCGTTGGAATGCCGCATTGAAGAAAACAAGCTACGATGTGGCCATCTACGTAGCTAACTGGCCCAAGGTGCGTGCCAATGTTTGGGAAACTTTGCTCAGAGCCCGTGCCATCGAAAACCTAAGTTATGTAGTAGGTGTAAACAGGGTGGGCATTGATGGCAATGAAATAGAATACAACGGGCAATCTTCCATAATTGGCCCCAAAGGCGACACTATTTTTTCGGTAGATGAGATTGAAGCCATACGAACTACTACACTCAGCGCAAATTCCTTACAATCTTTTAGAGATCGGTTTCCTGCCTTTCTTGATGGTGATGATTTTTCAATTGAGTTTGAAAATGTGCCTGAGGCGGATTATTAAATATGAATTTGACTTTTGAAGTTGAATTCAGTAGAGAGATTTATGTTGATAAATCCCTTTTTTGTTGGAAAATAGCACTTAAACAGCAATTTAGAGTATTGGCAATTCTGCTTGGTGGTGGGGTAATACTTAATCTGCTAGGGTCTATTGGTAAGTATTTTAACAATGAAAATTTTAATTTCTTTACAGGAATTGGTATGATTAGTTTAGTTCTTGGTCTTATTCTACTCATGCTAATCATTAAATCTAGAATAATTTTTAAAAGAAGTTTGAAGAAATTAGCTGATAGTTATGAAAAGGCTTTTTCTAAAGTAACTTATGAGTTCGATGAAGAATATTTCAAGTACATTGATAGCAAAACTGAAGTAAAGTTGAAATGGGATTATTTTGTTGATTACATGGTAATAAATGAAATCATTTTTATTAATAGAAATGAAAACGTGGCTCAATCTACTATTTTTAAAAATTCAGAATTCCCAGATGGGAAATATTCTGAGGTTTTAGAATTCCTTGGTAGACGATTAAAACTAAGACTCAATTGATTTTTTATGAATTGGAGGGATCACATAGTATCAGACAAAGAAATTCTAATCGGTAAACCAACGATCAAGGGCACACGAATTTCGGTAGAACTGGTTTTGGAGTTACTTTCTGTTGGATGGACAGAAAAAATGATTTTCGAAAGTTATCCGAGGTTAACCGAAACTGATTTGAAAGCGGTTTTTGCATACCTTAAAGAATGCATTCAGCACGAGCTTTATTTTCCCTTGAGTGCTTGATGCAATTTTTAGCAAATGAAAATTTTCCCTCACCTAGTATCTCTTTTCTGAGAGCAACTGGGTTAGAGATCACCAGCATATTTGAATTGTATCGTGGCTTTTCCGACTATGAAGTAATCGAGATGGCACAAGCTCAGCGTTTAATCATACTAACTTTCGATAAAGATTATAGTGAGATAATCTTCAAATATGGAATCGCGAATCCCACATCAGTTATTTTCTTTCGATATAAAGGAGAGAGCCCATAAACAGCTGGCGATCGGTTACTAGAGTTATTGAAAAATAATGACATTAAAATTGAAGGGAGATTTACAGTTGTAGAAAAAGATAGCATCAGGCAAAGAACTTACAGATGCGTTTTTAATCATGGCTGCCTCCTTCTTTTTTAATACTTTTGCGGCTCATCAATCCCCACCATGGCCTCCAAAAAAATTACCCGCGCGCTCATCTCTGTTTTTTATAAAGACAATCTAGAACCCATCATCCATTCCTTGGCGGGATTTGGCGTTGAGTTTGTTTCCACTGGAGGCACACAAGATTTTATCGAGAAGCTTGGCTATGCTGTTACACCAGTAGAAAAACTTACAGGTTACCCTTCCATTTTTGGCGGGCGTGTAAAGACACTGCACCCTGCTGTGTTTGGCGGCATCTTATTTAGAAGAGACCACACACAAGATAACAACGAAGCCAAACAATTCAATATTGGCCCACTGGATTTAGTGATTGTTGATTTATATCCTTTTGAGGAAACCGTTGTTAAAGGCGGCAGCGAAGATGACATCATAGAAAAGATTGATATTGGCGGTATTTCATTAATTCGTGCTGCTGCCAAAAATTTTAATGATGTGCTGATCGTTTCTTCACGCGATCAATACGCGGATTTGCTTTCTTTGCTTCAGGGAAACAAAGGCGAATCAACTCTTTCTGAGCGGAAGACATTCGCTGCCAAAGCATTTAATGTTACCTCACATTATGACACGGCTATCTTTAACTACTTTAACCAAGAGCAGCAGATTCCAAGTTTGAAGATAAGTGAAACCAAAGGCCGCGTGCTTCGCTATGGCGAGAACCCGCACCAGAAAGGTGTTTTCTATGGCGACCTCGAAGCTTTCTTTGAGCAACTGAATGGCAAAGAACTTTCGTATAATAACTTAGTGGATGTAGATGCGGCCATCAACCTGATTGACGAATTTAAAGATGAAACAGCTTTTGTAATTATTAAACATACCAATGCTTGTGGCGTGGCAACGGCATCAACTGTAAAGGAAGCCTATTTAAAAGCTTTTGCTGCCGACACAACTTCGGCATTTGGCGGTGTGCTGGTCACCAATAAAACAGTTGACTTATCAGCAGCTGAAGAAATCAATAAATTATTTTTTGAGATACTGATTGCGCCAGGTTATTCCCAAGAGGCATTGGATATTCTTAAGACCAAAAAGAACAGGATGGTGCTTCGTCAAAAACTTCAACCTAAGGCAGGTAAGCAATTTAAAAATCTGCTTAACGGTATTATTGAACAAGATGCTGATTCAAAAACAGATTCGCTCGAAGATTTGAAGACTGTCACAAAGCGAGAACCTAGTGCATCAGAAATTAAGGCACTTCTTTTTGCTAGCAAAATCGCCAAGCACACAAAATCAAATACCATTGTCTTAGCCGTTGATGGGCAATTGCTTGCAAGCGGAGTTGGCCAGACATCGCGTGTAGACTCATTGAGGCAAGCGATAGAGAAAGCGAAAAGTTTTGGTTTCAATTTGAAAGGCTCGGTAATGGCTTCTGATGCCTTCTTCCCTTTTCCTGATTGTGTTGAGATTGCAAGTAAAGCCGGCATTGAAGCAGTCATCCAACCAGGTGGGTCAATTAAAGATAAAGACTCGATTGACTTTTGTGATCAACACAACATGGCGATGGTGCTTACGGGCATCAGGCATTTTAAGCACTAATATTTTTGATTTTAGGCTTCCAATCTCTGTTAATCATGTCACCTAACCAATCTAGCATCCATTTCAAATGGAAACTGATGTTTTATTGTAACCAGTTCTGCAAAGGAAACAGCCCGTGGATTGAGTATAACGTTGCGTTCCAAATTGTTCACAGTACTGGGCACACTGAAGCCCAACAAAGAAAAGTTGTTCAATAAATTAGTGCCAAATTGTTGAGTAAGCGCATTCGGCATAGCTCTATTCCAGTCGTGAGGCAAATTGCTTTCATGTACTAGTTTGATTTTACGGTTTGGCACTGTTAGTTGTAGCATTACATGAGGCACGTAGGTAAAAATTTTCCAGTCTTCATGATTAGCCATCAATTCCAATTGTGCTAAGGAGGAAGAAGTAGAGGTATAAATACAAGGGATATTTTCGTTGTTCCATCTGCCTGCGAAAAGAGCCGCCCCTTTTCCGTCAAGTAAAGCCCTGTTGGCCCTAACTAATCGGTAAACGATCATGAATATACGCTATGCTCAATGCGTCCCAACAAATTCTTTACCATGTCAAGGCCATACATATTTACCATTAGCTCCACTGGCTTTTTTCCACCGAGCGGCCGAAGAGGTCTTTGCAGCCACTCATGAAAAAGTTCAGTGCTATTAAAAGTCTGCATGGCTAGAGCCGCCAACTCAGCGAGTTTAAGAAGGCGCTCAGAAGATGTGTCGCTTAGCCTATCTTTATTTGCCTTGCCTTCTAAGGTTTTGGTGCTTATTGATAGGATGGTGGCCATATCTTGGTGACTAAACCCCATAAATTCTTTTGCTTTCTGATAATTCTGCTTGGTAAGGCCTTTTTCCAGCAAATCCACCACTTCCATCTGCGATGGATTTCCAGTTATTCCGAGCAATTTGAATGCAGCTTCCATGATGCGAATAATTTCGTACAAAGATACGAAAAAATAAAAGCGATAGTTTATACTCACCAGTTGATTCTATTGCACGCTTGAGTCATCCTATTAACAATATCATAAATCTTTAAATCATAAATCTAAAATCAGTAAGATTTTCTGTAATTTCGTGAATCCATTTTTTAGTAACTGCCAAATGAAATTTTTTGATTTTTTCACCAGCGACATCGCCATAGATTTAGGAACTGCTAATACACTCATTATTCATAACGATAAGATTGTAGTAGATGAGCCTTCCATTATTGCCATTGATAAAAACACCAACCGCGTGCTAGCCATTGGCCGAGAAGCTATGCAAATGCACGAAAAAACACACGATAACATCAAAACCATTCGCCCCCTAAAAGAAGGAGTAATTGCCGACTTCCATGCGGCCGAAATGATGCTGCGTGGCATGATAAAAATGGTGGACACGGGAAGAAGATTATTTCCACCTTCCTTACGCATGGTAATTTGTATTCCCTCTGGAATTACCGAGGTGGAGAAGCGCGCAGTTCGCGATTCGGCAGAACATGCCAATGCTAAAGAAGTGTATATGATTCACGAGCCCATTGCAGCCGCAATTGGTATAGGCAT
>JANXRR010000074.1 GCA_025356795.1 Bacteroidia bacterium | reverse complement strand
TACTTCTTCTCCCCATTTGGCAATGGTTGTTGGGTTAGCAAAATCCTGTTGTTGTACCCGTTCTTCACGAAGGTGATCTCGCAACTTATCTGACTCAACTAAATCTGCAATGCCGGAATTGTAAATGGCCAATTCCAATTTCTTAATGTAGTTCTCGGCATCAATGTGTTCACTGGTTTTGTTCAACACCAACCCAACAATGATTGTGGGTTTTTTACCAAGAGTTTTAGAATAGTCTTTAAACTTTTCACTTGCCATAAGATTGGTAATCATTTTATCTGCCACTTGGCGCGAATCTGTATCGTTCCATCTGCCACTTAAATCAATAGCTTCAGCTGGAGCCAGGCGAGTAACAGTTCTTGCGCAGGAAAACGAAACAATTAAAAAAATTCCAAGGGAAGGGGAAATTCGCATGAATGGGATGGGTTCAAATTTCTTGCCAAAGAAAAATATTCTTACAAATTTTTTAAGCGAAAGATGACATCCCTTGGATTGACAGATGTAAAAACAAAATTGCCGGCAACCAAAACATCTGCACCTGCGTCAATCAAGGGTTTGGCATTGTCTTGATTTACGCCACCATCAATTTCAATCAGCGCACTAGAATTACTACTTGCAATTAAGGATTTTAAGTGTGCTATTTTCTTAAAGGTATTTTTAATAAACGATTGTCCTCCAAAACCAGGATTCACCGACATCAAGCAAACCAAATCAATATCAGAAATTACATTTTCTAAAGCAGAAATTGGTGTATGAGGATTCAAGGCCACTCCTGCTTTAATGCCCAGCGCTTTTATTTGTTGAATCAACCTGTGAAGATGTGGAGTAGCTTCTTCATGAACAGAAATAATGGAAGCACCTGCTTCATAAAAAGCTTGAACATACCGCTCGGGTTGTGTAATCATTAAATGAACATCTAATGGCTTTTTAGCATGACTATGAATGGCTTGCACAACTGGAACTCCAAAACTGATGTTGGGCACAAATACTCCATCCATAACATCTACGTGTATCCAGTCTGCGGCACTCTCATTAATCATGGTCACTTCTCTTTCAAGATTGGCAAAATCGGCAGCAAGTATAGAAGGCGCAATTATGGGGGTCATACTTATAAATCAAATTTTAATTAAACGTGTTGTCAAAGAAGAGTAGAGCGTTGTGACTTGCACAACATAAACTCCAGCAGCTAAGGCAGACAAGTCAAAGTCTATTGGATTGTTTTGCCAAGTCATGGGGGTATTTATAACCAACAAAATTCTCCCTTGAAGGTCATAAATAGTAACTGAAATCTCTCCTTCTTTTGGCTCTTTAAAAAAAACCTTCATAACATTGTTTGTAACTGGGTTGGGGCTTATTGCCATATTTTCTTCTATTAGAATAGATTGAAGGTAACTCTTCACTCTTGTAAAGTTGGGAAGGCCATAACCTTTTGAGAAATCGGGTGAATCAAATTGATTACCAGACCTAACTATGGTCCAATAAAGTTGATTGACTGTTAGTGATGGATATGCTTGCCAAACACCAGCAGTTAAGCACGCAATAAGCGGGCAAGCGAAAGATGTTCCGCTATTAAATACGTTCTGTCCTTGTGAGTTAATAACCGATGCCGAACTTCCTAAAGCCACCACATCTGGTTTAACTCTTCCATCAGCAGTGGGGCCAATAGAGCTGAAACCACTTATGGTTTGCTGTGATGTAATTGAACCAACAGCCAAAACTCCATGTACGTCTGCTGGAGCAGTGATATATTTCCATGAGCCACTTCCTTCATTTCCTGCGGAGTTTACTACCATCATTCCTTTTTCCAGAGCCTTTTTGGCTGCTTTAGAAATGATGGCTGTTGTTCCATTTAGGTCTGAAATTTTATAATCCATAGATGAATCTGTAAACTCAGAATATCCCACCGAAGAGCTAATAATATCTACCCCCAAGCTATCTGCGCGTTCGGCTGCAAAAAGCCAATTGTATTCCTCAATTCGATATTCTGTGGGGCCATCTTCGGTAACAAATAAAAAGTAGTTGGCGGCATAAGCACCACCCGTTAAGTTGGGTGATTGAGCTGCTAAAATTGAAAACACTTGCGTTCCATGTTGATCGAATGAATAAATAAACTTGCTGTTCTCAACAAAATTGAAGGTGTCTTTAATTTGGTTTTGCAGAAACACATTTTGAAAAGGCAGCGCTTTGTCAACCCCTGTAAAACCGCCATCAAAAATTGCAATGTTTATTCCTTCTCCGTGAAAACCTGCCAGTTGCATTTGATCAATACCCAACTGCTGAAACTGCACCAGTGTAGATTGACTTTTAGTGAACAAGTTAAAATTCAAAGGGTTGGCAATTCGTCCACCCATCAATCTATTACCTGGTGCAACTAGTTGAACCGATACTACTTCAGGAAGTTGTTTTAATGTGAGTGAAACCGAAACACTGCACTCTACCAGCAAACAATTGAGCCAACGGGAGGTAAAAAACGTTTTGGCACCAAGTGCTTTTACCTTGGCTACATTAAGAGGATTTATGGGCAAGTCTTCATCAGAATAATTTACCAACCTTTTGGATCTTCTATTGATGCTTGCTGTTGATAAGAATTTTTCAGGTTGGGTAATAGAATAGGGTGTTCCAATTTTATCTTTAAAGTACACCACATACCGATTGACTTGGGCGAGTGTTGAACCCGACATAACAAGCAAAAAAATTATCGCACTATTTCTGATCAGCATCTAAAGGGTCTGAAAACTTTATTACAAAGATCACTACAATCATTAATGGAATCATGATGAGTTTGTGAATAATCTTTCAAAGTTATTTTTTCTTTTGGATATTGGCGTTATGGCATTGAAAACAAAGATTAAAGTAGGAAACATTACCAGTTTAAGTGAAGCTCGCTATTGTGCTGGTATGGGTGTTGATTTTCTAGGCTTTCCTTTAAAAGATATCGAAAAAGACATCCAGCAATTTACCGGTATATCTTCTTGGATTTCAGGGCCTCAATTAGTAGTAGAATGTCAAAGTCCTAACTCTATTGATCCACTTTTGTGGGAGCAACTTTCCGTAGATTTTATTCAAATCGATTTAGAAAACTTGAGTCAACTTACTGAGCTTGGTAAACCTTTATTTATTTCTATGCCAGATGAACTTAACAATGAAATGATCAATTGCCTGAATGCGAGAAAAGACTCTATCGAATATGTTATAACATCTGAAATTGGTTGGAAAGGAAATTTAAATTCTCTTAGGTATTTTAAAGTAATGATTAAGGATAGCTTGGAGGATATGGATTGGGATAAAATTATAAACAACGGGGCTGCCGGATTTTCATTGCAAGGCAGGCAAGAAACAAGCCCAGGCATACACGATTATGAACGCCTCTCCAGTATTCTTGACGTGCTAGAACTTAATGCGGAGTGAACTTGTACTTGCCATTGCTTACCTGGCTTATCCATTTACCGCCCAACTTTTTCGATAAGTTATCTAAATAAACATCGAGCGATTTTGTGATTGAATAAGTATCCGATCCCCAAATATTGCACAGTAAGCTTTCTGTAGTAATTATTTTTTTAGAATTCTGGGCGAAGAAGAACAATAAGTCTAGCTCAGGTCTCGAAAGCGTAATCTCCTCTCCTTTTATTCTGGCAACGCTGCTCCTTCTATTGAGATGAAACGACCCAATGTCAATTTTAGCAATGCTTTTACGAATAGTAAAATCCTCTTTTAATACCGTAACCACTTTATTAGTCAATGCCCGTAAGCCAATAATTTTTTCGATAAAATCATCACCTCCAGTTTCAAAGACTGCTTCTTCATAATAGTGCTCCGACTTTGCAGTTAGAAAAAATATGGGTGTTTCTGCAAAGAAAGAAATTTCTCGAAGTTGTTTACATACTTCTATGCCTGAAAGCTGGGGCATCATAATATCCAGAATAATCAAATCTGGTTTAAAGCCAAGCGCAATTTTGATAGCTTCTTTACTATTCTCAACTGTTCTCACCTTAAATCCCTCCTTCGCCAGATTATAATCCAATAGTTCTAGTATGTCGGGGTCATCGTCAACCGCCAGAATTCGTTGTGCCTTTGCCATGTTTAATAAAACAACACAATGTAGAACTCCTGTATTACCTCAGCTTTATTGAAGAATTACAATGATATTATTAAAAAACACCTACTGTGCGTATCTTCGCATCATCTTCTCTACAGCGAGTCCTGCTATGTCGGGGAAATTAATATCCAATCGTTTATTACTATCGAGCCATTTTTGAATTTTCCTAAGATGCTTTTTCTTTACCTTCTTTATTATAGGCACTCCCAACCTCTTAAGGGCAGCCGCATTGCAATGTTGCTCATACTGGCTTTTCATGGGCACTACCAGAAGCTTCTTATTAAGATGCAGCACTTCGGCTGGAGTTTCAAAACCAGCACCACAAAGCACGCCTGTTCCTGATACAACGCTCTCCACAAAATCCTGACCGCTTACCGGATACACTGATATGCGCCCTACATGATAAGGACTTTTAGTATGCTTTGAGAAAATATGCCAACGTACTTTACTCGAAATCCGCAAGAATAATTCCACCAGTTTCTTATCATCATAAGCTGGCAGGTAGACTGTGTAATGTCCATCATCCCTCACTTTTGCTTCCCGAATAGCGCCCCGTATTACAGGTGTGAAAATATTCTTATCATACTCTTCAAAGTGAAAGCCAACATACTTTTTTACCGGAGCATAATTTTTTATGAGCCATTCACCAAAGGGATCGATCGACTTTGGACGCGGAGATTTTTTTGATAGTAAGGCAGCTTGATGACTCAGTGACACGCAATTGATATCCTTCTTACGCGCAGCCCAGGCAGAAATAGGTTCAAAATCATTTACAATAAGATCATAGTTTTCAACAGGAAAATTATTAATCTCTTTTATAAGCTCTCGTGAACTGTTCTTCTGAAAAGTCTTTAAAAAATTAATGCCACCTGTTTTCCCAAAATAAAAGCTAAGGCCTTTCGATTTATATTTGATAGGATACGGCAAAACAATTTCCGCTTGCGCACCACTTACAAAGAGATCCAGATTTCCATATTTTTTTAGTTCAGGAATAATATCGATTGCCCGGCTGAGATGCCCATTGCCGGTGCCTTGAATGGCATAAAGAATATTCATTTTTTGGGAGCTAAAAATTCATTGACAAGATCTTTAAATATCTCATCATTATCCAAGTTATTCTTAAACCGCTTTGGTATTTTTATGGATTGGGCAAATAAATCATCCGCATACCGATATATTTTCCATTGCCCGGCATTGAACTCAAGTGATGTTAAGTTTTCTATCCAATCTCCAGAATTCAAGTACATTACTTCGCCATGCTCGTTGGAAATTTTTCGCATTTCGGGTTGATGGATATGCCCGCATATTACGTAATCATAGCCATTTGAAATAGCAATGTCAGCAGCGGTTTTTTCAAAATCATGGATAAACTTTACGGCACTCTTTACACTATCTTTTACCCTTTTAGAAAGAGAGATTTTACCACGGCCAAAAAGTTTTAAAATAAAGTTAACAAACGTGTTGATAACGATAAGCATATCATACCCAATGGCACCTAATTTGGCTAGCCATTTTGAAT
>JANXRR010000049.1 GCA_025356795.1 Bacteroidia bacterium | reverse complement strand
GCACAGCGCCTAGAGCAAATCCTTCACGCGAATGTGCGGTGTGCTTAATTTCAATGTCGTCTATTGCTGATTGATATTTCACGGTATGTGTGCCTGGTGCTGGGTCTATACGAAATGAGTTTATAACGATACCTTGTGGAGAAGGGTTTTCAGGATAGATCCAATGAGAAAATTTACTGTTCCCATTAATAACGCCCTCGGCAAGAGAGATGGCTGTTCCGCTCGGTGCATCTTTTTTTTGGGTGTGATGGATTTCATCTATTTCCAGATGATAATCCTGACCGGCCATAAGTTTTGCCAAATATTGATTGAGTTTGAAAAATAGATTTACGCCAAGACTAAAATTGGAAGAATAAAAAAACGTTCCGCTTTTTTCGTGGCAGTAGTTGAGTAGTTCATCTTTGGTTGAAAGCCAACCTGTAGTTCCGCAAACCACTGGTATTTTTCTGTCGAAACAAAATTTCAAATTATCAATGGCAGCTTCTGGCTGTGAAAATTCAATAGCCACATCAATAGGAGCAGCGTTTATAAACGCATCTCTTTCTTTAGCAGTGTCAATAGTGCCAGCTATAGTATGACCCCGGTTGATTGCAATTTGCTCAATTGTTTTCCCCATTTTTCCGTAGCCAATTAACAGAATGTTCACGATGATTTAATTAGGGATTAAAAATTGAGAAATTATTGGAGTTTAAAAACAACAGCTACTCCAGAACTATTGCCGGTAAAATAATTTTGCTCAACTCGCGGTTCAATCGCGATGTTAAGATTTGGATTCACTTTAAATTCCTTTAAGTGGGCATCTACGTGAGCATCTACCATTTGAAGTAGGTAAATAAAACCTGTAATTATAACAAAATAGTCGCGTTGCCTTCTATTGGTATTTGATAAATCTTCCAACTGTTGTTTTGTAAAAAAGGATGTGGCCAACTGCTTGGGTGACTCTGCCAAAAGATTATTCTCTGTTACCACTTCACCCTTTACAGGATCTGGGTAATTAATTATAGCAAACAACTGGTTTTTATATATCGTATATTTATTGTTAAAGAAATTGATGGGCAATGCAGTAAGTATAATTGCACCATATACTAGGGGTACTTTCCAATATTTCTTGTTATACACTTGCCCTGCCCCTGGTAAAATAGCTGAAAATAAAAGCGCCTTGCGAGGGTTAAATCGTTTTGAAATGTAATCCGTTTTACCAATTGCACTAGAGGTTTTAACCGTATCAGGGGCAGGGGTTTTGGTTGAATCTACTACAATGGCAGTTTGCCCAAAAACATTTTGCAAAGCTATTGACAAGATACCAATCAGTAAAATTTTTACCAAATGTTGCATCGATGAATCAGAATTTTAAAATATCCAAAATTCGGTTGAGATCAGTAACAGATAAGAAAGGGATTTTTATATCTCCTTTTTGTCCATCACTTCGAATGCTAACTTTGGTGCCAAAGTGAGATGAAAGCTTGGATTGCAATTGAGTGATTTCTTTTGAATCACCAGATGGTTCAGCTTTATCTTTTGCTTCTGTTGTGGCCGTTTTAGCCGTTAATTGCCTAACCAGTTCTTCTACTTTTCTTACAGATAAATCGTCCTCAATCGTCTTCTTAAAAATGAATAATTGCGATTCAGAATTCTCGATGTTAATGATGGCCCGTGCATGCCCCATCGATAATCTATGATCGCGCAAAGCAATTTGTATATCGGGCGGAAGTTTAAGTAAGCGCAAATAATTGGTAACAGTAGATCTGTTTTTGCCAACACGTTCGCCCAACTCTTCTTGTTTCAAATTACATTCAGAAATCAACCGGTGGTAACTCAATGCTATTTCTATGGGATTAAGATTTTCACGTTGAATATTTTCAATCAACGCCATTTCCAACATTTGCTGGTCATCGGCCAATCTTACATAAGCGGGAATGCTAGAGAGCCCTGCTAATTTAGATGCTTGAAAACGCCTTTCACCAGATATAAGTTGATATTGGTTGGAGGTGAGCTTTCTTACCGTTACAGGTTGAATAATACCATGCACCCGTATGGATTCAGATAATTCTAAAAGAGCTACCTCATCAAAATGTTGGCGCGGTTGAAATGGATTGGTTTCTATTTCAGAAACAGGTATTTCATTCATCCTACTTGTTGATTCGGGCACCGGTGCAGCATTGGATAATTCTTCAAAATTTCCAGTTTCAGGTGTATCGCTCAACAAGGCACTCAATCCTCTTCCTAAGGCTTTCTTCTTGCTCATTTGGACAAATGATTTTTGGCTAATATTTCGTGTGCAAGATTCAGGTAACTGATGGCTCCTTTGCTTTCCGCATCGTGAACAATGGCAGGCAACCCGAAGCTAGGCGATTCACTCAATTTAACATTGCGTGGAATAATGGTACTAAAAGCAATATTTTTAAAATGAGTCCGCACTTCTTCTACCACTTGATTTCCCAACGATGTTCTAGAGTCATAAAGTGTTAATAGAATGCCTTCTATCTCTAGCTTTTGATTTAGCCTGGTTTGAATAATCTTAATGGTATTCAAAAGTTTCCCCAATCCTTCGAGGGCAAAATATTCGCACTGAACAGGAATAATTACAGAATCAGCAGCGGTGAGCGAGTTGATCGTAATAAGCCCTAGGGAAGGTGAGCAGTCGATGATGATGAAATCGTAATTGTCTTTAATTTTAAGAAGGGAATCTTTCATTTTCTCTTCCCTTCGTTCAATGCTTACCATTTCTACTTCGGCTCCCACCAAATCAATATGAGAAGGTAGTATGTCTAGGTATTTTAATTCATTTTTTACGATGGCGAGGTTAGGGTCCATGCCCTCCACCATGCATTCGTAAATGCCTTTCTTTATTTCATTTGGATTGAGGCCTAAACCAGAAGTGGAATTTGCCTGAGGGTCAGCATCCACTAAAAGTGTTTTGTACTCCAATACCGCCAAACTGGCCGCCAGATTAATGGCCGAGGTTGTTTTGCCAACTCCACCTTTTTGGTTTGCTATCGCGATAATTTTACCCATTTCAAAAGTTAGATGGTTTGCTTCAAAAAATTCCAGATTTCGCAATCAGGATTGCAAATATAAACTTTCTGGTTAGCATTCGTTGATGAGCCGATTCGTTAATTTGATAATTCGTTGATTCATTAATTTGATGGTTTAAGAATCATTCAATTAGAATTGAATTTAGATAAAAATCAAAGGAGCTTCTTCTTAGGGATTTTGACGAACACTGAACATATGGTGATTTCTATTTCGTCCTCGTGGATTCTATAATAAAAAGTTGTTTGGCTAGTATATCCCAACGATTCAATTATGAATTTAAAATTACAAATTACGAGAGGTCTTCCAAAATCAGATCATCAACAAATCTTCAAATCGTCTCATCTTCAAAATTACCAAATCAACTCTTTTTCTTCTTATCCGAACTTGCTTTTCTAGCTTCTTCGCTTGCTTTCATAGCTTCAGAAAGTTTGTTCATGAACTTGGATTTCGTGGGCGTGCCCGTGGCGGCTTTCTTTTTATTCTCCTCAATAATTGCTTTGATTTTATCTTCATCCACAAAACGCTTAATAATAGCTTGCTGGGCAAATGTTACAAGGTTGGAAACAAAATAGTAGAAGCTTAACCCAGCAGAGAACGAATTCAAAACGAACAAGAATACAATGGGCATAATATAGCCCATTGATTTCATGGGGCCTTCTACGGAAGTCATTTGGTTGTTCTGCCAAGTATAAATCAATGTTGAAATAGTCATTAAGACCACAAACAAGCTAATGTGATCGCCAAAGCCAAAAGGAACAGTAAATGGAAGACGAACTATTGAATCGTAAGTTGATAAGTCGTCAGCCCATAAAAATGTTTTCTGTCTTAACTCAATACTAACAGGGAAGAACGCGAACATGGCGAAGAGTATTGGCATTTG
>JANXRR010000045.1 GCA_025356795.1 Bacteroidia bacterium | reverse complement strand
GGGGTGTACGTTTCAAACTTAGAAATGTAAAAGGCATCGACAAGGGTTCCTTCAATAACGGGGCGTATGATACACTTTCAATTCCAGGTCAGAATCTAATCACCGGAATAGACTTAGATCTCCAACAATATGGAGAATTGTTGCTAAAGGGAAAATCTGGAAGTGTTGTGGCTATCGAGCCTTCCACAGGCGAAATTCTTGCGCTTGTTTCAGGCCCTACCTATGATCCCAATCTTCTGTCGGGCAAAAGATATAGCTCCAATTTTGCATGGATTAGCAGCGATACCAATAAGCCTCTTTTTAATAGGCCTCTTATGGCTCAGTATAGGCCAGGGTCGATTTTTAAAATTGCGCAAGCCATGACTGCCCTGCAAGAGGGGGTTATTACTCCTGAAACACGAATGGCGTGTAATAAATCTATTATAGGTTGTCATCCAGGGCACGATAATCTAGATTTGCGGGGAGCAATTGCGAATTCATGTAATCCTTATTTTCACGGTGTGCTAAGAAAAATGCTGAACAAAGGTATATCAAATTCACCCTTTGAAGATACGCGTATTGGTTTGGTTGAATGGGATAAACACATTATGAGTTTTGGTTTTGGCCGAAAACTAGGAATTGATTTGCCAAATGAAAAGGAAGGTTTAATTCCCTCTCCTGAATTTTACGATCGTGCTTACAGAAGTAAATCGTGGAAGTTCTCAAATATTTATTCTATTGCTATTGGCGAAGGCGAAAATCTGGTTGTTCCCATTCAAATGGCAAACTTTGCCGCCACCATTGCCAACAGAGGATTTTATTATATTCCTCATCTGATAAAAGCTATTGGTAAAGACAAGAAGCCATTGCCCCAATACTTGGTTCCGCATTATACTACTATTGATTCCGCAAACTTTCGAATAGCTGTAGATGCTATGCAGCAAGTTGTAGAAGCAGGAACCGCGCAGTATAGAGCGAGACTTGCCGATATAATTGTTTGCGGCAAAACAGGCACAGTTCAAAATGATCCACTACCAGCGCATTCCGTTTTTATTGCCTTTGCTCCACGCGACAATCCAAAAATTGCCTTGTCTGTGTATGTTGAAGATTCAGGACAAGGAGGTCGCGCTGCGGCATCCATTGCAAGTTTAATGATTGAGAAATATTTACTCGGTGGAACAAAGCGGCCTTATATAGAGCAATATGTGTTAAATGGAAAGTTTCTAGATTAACAATTTGAAAAGAGACGAAAACATATCAGGAAAACTAGACTGGGTATCGGTAATGCTTTTTGTCTTCCTTACCGTGTTTGGGTGGTTCAATATTTTCGCTTCGGTTTATGATGATAGTGTTAAACAAACCATTTGGGATTTATCCTTAAGTTCGGGCAGGCAACTTTTATTTATGGTTGCCACTCTTGGCATCATTCTAATAATCGTAATTCTTGACATGCGTTTTTATGAAACGTTTGCTTATTTGTTTTACGGATTCTTTTTGTTTCTACTTGCATTAGTACCCATCATTGGCAAAGAAGTAGGAGGAAATAAAGCTTGGCTTGGTGTCGGTTCATTTGGTGTGCAACCTTCCGAGTTTGCGAAATTTGCGACCGCATTAGTGGTTGCTAAGTTTATTGGGTCAGCAGGCTTTAAAATGGATACACTTCGAAATCAAGCAATCCTATTTTTTATCATCGGAGCCCCCATGGCACTTATACTCTTACAAAAAGATTTTGGTACTGCTATGGTTTTTGCTGTCTTCCTTTTGGTTTTTTTTAGGGAGGGCATGTCTCCATTTTTATTAATTATTGGTATTTGTTCAGCCGTTATTTTTATTCTCACACTAATGGTGCCCAACCAATTATTTTTGCATGCAGGTATTGTGGTGATTTTGGGATCTTTAATTTTTTTTGGTAAAAGAAAGATCAAACGAATACTTATTCTATCGGTAGGCGCACTTGTTATTATGGGAGTAATTGAAAGTGTAGATTATGTTGTCACTAAAGTTTTAAAACCTCATCATCAAAATAGAATAAAAGCACTTATCAATCCAGATGCCGATCCTCTTGGCTTTGGCTGGAATGTAACACAATCAAAAATTGCCATTGGTAGCGGAGGCTTTATTGGTAAAGGATTCCTGAAAGGGACTCAAACAAAATTTGATTTCGTGCCCGAGCAAAGCACCGATTTTATTTTTTGCACCATTGGCGAAGAACATGGCTGGCTGGGGAGTGTTATTATTATTGGTCTTTTTGTAGCCTTACTCTTGCGCGTCATTTTTATAGCCGAGCGACAGAAGAATAGATTCTCAAGAGTGTATGGCTATAGCGTTGCCAGCATTATTTTCTTTCACTTTGCTACTAATATTGGTATGACCATAGGATTATTTCCTGTAATTGGAATTCCACTTCCATTTTTTAGCTATGGTGGGTCTTCCCTGTGGGCATTTACTATTCTTCTTTTTATTTTGTTAAAGCTTGACGCTCACAGAAGTGAGATGCTTCAACGCATTTAGGCAAGAAATTTTCTTTCTATCAAGGTAATAAACTCTGCATACTCTTCACTTTCAATATCCCATTCAGGGTATGTTTTTTCTAGATAAGCTTTCGCTTGTGAAAAAGAATCTAAAGTGTCAAGCCGATCAATAGCTTGCGTAAAAATTTCAAAATCACCGTGAAAGAGCATTTTGGTAAACATAAATTTCTGATTGATAGAAAGTTTATCTTTTATGCGCGAAACTTTCTGACCAACTTCATTTATTTTAGGTTTCTCCTCTTTTACTAATGGCAGTGTTGTTTGAAGGGTTTCAATTTTTAAGGCAGCGCTTGTCGCTGGCTTCTTCACTTCCTTTACCGCTGCTTTTTGAACAACCGATGATTTGTTTTCGTAAAGCTTTTCTAACGATAGATTCCACACATTAGAAAACTGATTTATATAAGAATCGATTTCTTCGGGAGTAAAATTAACTTCCTCTAAAATGCTATCTAGCAAAGCAAAGGCTTCGTTACCCGTAATTGAAATTATTTTTTTTTCTTCCAGTTTTTCTAGAAGCTTTTCTAACGGGGCTCTATTTACTTTTACATACTTTATATGATTCTTTAAATCAGTTACCAACAAGGAAGCCTTGCCTTGCGTATCAAGCGTTTCAGAATAAAAATCATACGGATCAAGTAATAAATATAAAGTCTGATGCACCGCTCTTTTTAATAAGGGGATAAGATCACTCTTACCAATCGAAATGTGATTCGATAATATGTTCTGGAAATTTTTTAAACTTTCGGCAACTTCTACTGCATCGTAGTCAAAATAAGGACTTCGTAAATTTTTAATTCCATTCTGCCATTGGGTCATCAATTCACGGATGATAAAAAGATTAACTTGTTTGATTTCGGTAAGCCCAACCAATTGAGAACCTGTAACTTTTTGATGGTGTGAATAAAACTCACTGGCAACAGTAGCTGCAAAAGCCTCACTATAATTTTCAATTGCCGGCAGGCTTATTTTTTCGTCCATACTATGAATAGGCTTTTCATATTTATTTAATGGTAAAGGTAGCAATTTGAAACGCCCATTAAAAACCAGCGAATCACCATTTTTTCAGTCTTCGTTGCAGCGTATTGGTTTGTCAGCTTACTTTGTAAAATGTTTATGGAACCCGACTTAGGAAGAAGTGATAAGGTCAGCAAAACTGGTTGGATAGAAGTTATCTGCGGGTGTATGTTTTCAGGTAAAACGGAAGAGTTAATTCGCAGACTTAATAGAGCAATTATTGCCAAGCAGAAAGTAGAAATATTTAAGCCTTCGATAGATAGCCGCTATCATGATGAGCAGATTGTTTCTCATGCTGAGCGTTCTATTCGTTCAACACCTATTCAATTCGCCAACGATTTATTGTTGCTTGCCGGAGATTGTGATGTGGTGGGCATTGATGAAGCTCAGTTTTTTGATGATGCCATTGTAGATGTATGCAACACCCTTGCTAATCAAGGCAAGCGAGTAATAGTTGCTGGCTTGGATATGGATTACGAAGGCCGGCCTTTTGGCCCCATGCCTAATTTACTTGCTGTGGCAGAATTTGTAACCAAAGTACATGCCATCTGCCAACAAACGGGTGAGCTAGCTTCATATTCATTTCGATTGAACGATAATAAAAGTAAAGTTATGCTGGGTGAAAGCGATAAATACGAAGCCCGAAGCAGGGATACGTTTATCAAAGGCATGGAGGAGCGTAAGTTGAAGTAGCTGCGAGTTAATAGCCTTAAGTTATAAGATTTGCCAGTGTCATGTGAAGGTTTTTAAATTTTTCTTTAAATCTGTAACAACTAACACAACCACTTTACCTTGCTCCACAAAACCCGCGGCATTGTTTTCAAGTTTGTAAAATATGGTGAAACCTCCATCATCGTAACCATCTTCACTGAACTATTTGGGTTACAAAGTTATATTGTGAATGGTGCCCGCACCTCTAAACCAAGCGGAAGAATGTCGTTGTATCAGCCACTTACATTGCTTGATCTTGTAGTGTACCATAAAGAAAATGCTTCCCTTGTTAGAATCAAAGAAGTGCGCTGCTACTATCACTATCATTCGATTTACATCGATGCAAAAAAATCTGCCATTGCGTTATTTCTCAATGAAGTAATAAACAAATCGTTGAAGGAAGAAACCCATGCAGCAGAAGTGTGCCTCTTTCTATTTGACGCTTTTGAAAGGTTTGATAAACTTACTGATTCCTATGAAAATTTTCATTTAATTTTTCTGATCAAACTTAGTCGCTACTTGGGTTTTGGATTACATAATTCAAAAGACATTCTTTCGGGAAAAATGTTAGCAGAAAAAGAAGAGCAGATTTTCAATCAATTGGTTGAGACGGAGTTTGAAGATGTAATTGCTATGACCAATAATCAACGAAGAATAATTCTTGATTTGATTGTTCAATTTTACTTTACACACACAGAGAACATGGGCGAAATCCGTTCCATACAAGTGCTAAGAGAAGTATTGGGATGATTTGAGTGACGATCCCGAGAGCCGGAGTTTGATAGACTAGCGCCTGGTGCGCGTAACTCAAAGCTTTTTTCCTTTCTTTGCATTATGGATATTTTTACCACCAAAAGCCGAATAATCATTACCTGTAACAAACGCCTGTCGCCCTACTTACATGAAGAAGTTACTGAGCTAGGCTTTGTTCCCACACGCACATTTTCTACGGGGGTAGAATTGATGGGATCTGTTACTGATTGCATCCGCTTGAACATGAACATACGCTGTGCAAGCCAAGTATTGTATTCTCTAAAAGAATTTCAAGCCAATAGTCCAGATGAGGTATATGATGTGCTCATTCAAATGCCTTGGGAAAAATTGATTGCAGCCGATGGTTATCTTTCTGTTACTAGCACGGTAGATCACTTTACGGTAAACAATAATTTGTTTGTGAACGTAAAGGTGAAGGATGCCATTTGCGACCGCATAAGAAGAGAAACTGCCCATCGCCCCAATTCAGGGCCCGAGTTAGATAAAGCAGTTATTCATTTATTTTGGAAAGAAGCAAGCGTAGAAATTTTTATTGATACATCGGGCGAAACATTGGCAAAGCATGGGTACAGAAAAATACCAGGCAAAGCTCCCATGCTCGAAGCACTCGCTTCGGCAACTGTATTAGCTACAAAATGGAATAAGCGGTCTCCCTTTGTAAACCCGATGTGTGGCTCATCTACAGTGGCTATTGAAGCAATATTATTAGCCACCAACAGAAGGCCAGGTCTGTTGCGCAAAAATTATTCCTTTATGCATTTTTTAGGCTACGATGAAAATGTATATGCCTCTGAATATCGAAAATTAGAAAATAGCATTATAGAAATACCAGAACTAAAAGTAATTGCAACAGACATTGATAGAGATGCTATCGAAATTTCTAAAATTAATGCAGGTTTAGCAGGTGTCGAAAAGCTACTTGACTTTGCTGTGGGCGATTTTGAAACGACAACCATACCAGCAGAGCCCGGCATTATATTTTTTAACCCAGAGTATGGTGAACGCCTAGGTGATGAAATAGAATTGGAAGTTACTTACGCGCGCATGGGCGATTTTTTAAAAAAGAAATGCCAAGGATACAGAGGCTATGTTTTTACAGGCAATTTAGACCTCGCAAAAAAAATTGGATTGAAAGCCCAACGCAGAATAGAATTTTATACTAGCAAAATTGATTGCCGCCTATTAGAATATGAATTGTATGCAGGTAGTAAGAGAGAGAAGGCAGAGGAAAGCTTGCTATAAAGTTTTGAGTAATGAAAAATTCGAATAAGAGAGCATTGGTCAATTCACTTTGATCAAAATAAATGATTCCTTCCAGTTGAGATAGTATTCATAATGTTAGGTTTTGGGGGCATCGTTAGCAAATATTTTAAGTATGTTCTCCCGCGAGTATATTCTGTTGATAGGTATCTCTTTCCTAATTGCGGTGCCTATAGCCTACTATTCAGTAAATAGTTGGCTAAGTAATTTTGTAACCCACATTAGTTTAGAGTGGTGGTTGTTTCTAATCCCTGGTATAATAGTGTTGGTAGTTGCTGTGGCAGTAGTAGTTTCCAAATCCATCGGAGCTGTCTATGCAAACCCAATTGAAAAATTAAAATATGAATAATCAACAATAGCTCAGACTAATGTTTTGGGTTCTCAAGAAGTGCTAACTTGCGATCTCAAAATCAATTGAAATTTGAATTCAGACCGTTACAACCTGCGTGGTGTTTCAGCATCAAAAGAAGAAGTGCACCAAGCCATTCAAAAACTCGACAAGGGCCTGTTCCCAAAAGCCTTTTGTAAAATTGTTCCTGATTTTCTAGCCAACGACTCGGCCTATTGCACGGTTATGCATGCAGATGGCGCTGGCACAAAATCATCATTAGCTTATTTGTATTGGAAAGAAACAGGTGATCTTTCTGTATGGAAGGGAATTGCGCAAGATGCCATCATCATGAATGTGGATGATTTGCTTTGCGTGGGAGCAACTCAAAATATTTTACTTTCATCTACCATCGGAAGAAATAAAAATCTTATCCCTGGTGAAGTGATCTCGGCCATCATCAACGGCACCGAAGAAGTATTGGAAATGCTTCGCATCAATGGACTGAACATTACCAGCACCGGTGGTGAAACTGCCGATGTGGGTGATTTGGTACGAACCATTATTGTTGATAGCACCGTTACCGCCCGAATGAAACGAGCAGATGTAATTTCAAATGATGGCATTCAACCGGGTGATGTAATTGTGGGTTTAGCTTCGTATGGCCAAGCTACTTATGAAAGCGAATACAATGGGGGCATGGGCAGCAATGGGCTTACTTCTGCCCGCCATGATGTGTTTTTAAAAGTGTATGCAACTAAATACCCAGAATCATTTGATGCTGCTGTACCCACTGATTTGGTTTACTCTGGCAAGTATTTATTAACAGATACAATTGCAGAAGCACCTATTAATGTGGGTAAACTTGTGCTCTCACCCACACGAACGTACGCTCCCATAATAGTCCAAATTTTAAATGAATTGCGAAATCAAATTCATGGCATTGTGCATTGCAGTGGAGGCGGACAAACCAAAGTTCTCCACTTTGTTGACAACCTTCATATCATAAAAGATAATCTGTTTGGTGTGCCGCCTTTATTCAAGATTATTCAACAAGAATCTGGCAGCGATTGGAAAGAGATGTACAAAGTCTTCAACATGGGCCACCGGATGGAAATATACTTAAATGAAAAACTAGCTCAGCAAGTAATTCAAATTTCAGAAAGCTATGGCGTAGCAGCGCAAGTGATAGGGCGGGTAGAAGCTTCTGATAAAAAAAGGCTTACCCTTAAAAGTTTAGCAGGCTCTTTCGAGTATTGAAAATAGCATTAAAGCGCTTACACTCAGTAAATTTTAAAGACCATGCCGGCAGTAAATGCCCACACATCTGTCTTGCCATAATATTCCTGAAGAACTCCTCCTCCAGTTATAAAACCATGAATTCTATTTCTGTCAAAGAGTTTCTTGTTAACATGAGCATTTAACTCCCAACGCGGAGTGGCTCCTGTAAGTGGATCACTGGCTGTTCTAAATTCAAACTCGCCATTGTAGATTTTACTTTTTGATGAAAGGCTCAGTGCCATTGTATATTCAGGAAAAGTATTTTTGGAATTAAAATCTTCATTCATAATGCCGCCACCTACTCTAAAGCTTGCATGATTTGATTGGATGAGATTAATCTGAAGTATTTGCCAGTCGTTCCAGCTAATATCTTTTGTAGAACCGAGTGGATTCGATTCCACCAAGTAGCTTCTTCTAAAATCGGTGGAGAACAAGCCCCAATTTGCGCGAATGCGAGGGAGGGCTAAATAATAGTTGGAGGGTTGCAACCCTGTTTGCAATCGCAATTCCAAACTTACAAGCTCTGGCATCTCTTCTCTTTTTTCGAGTACCTGAGTTTGCCATTGCACCACATTGTTTAGCATCAAGTCAACAAAGAAATAAGCGAGAGCTCCCCCTCCTCCAGAATTTCTTCGGTCACCCCCTCCCACTGTTGAGCTGATGATAGAGGAAGATTTTATGCTATTTACTTGAGCACGTATTTCAAGGGAAAGCAAAAAAACTAGAATGGGGAGAACTACTTTCTTCATCAGATTTAAATTTCGCTTTTCAAAGCAAATTAAATGCCTTAAAACTAAGTTTAGTAAAGTAACTCATACGAAACTGAATGAATGAAGTTTTCTAATTATTCTTTTTGATCGGCTCTGATTCTTTAAAGTACTTATCATCATCCTCTTCATCCAATGGTTTTTTGGGTAATTCGCCAATGTCAAGAATTTTGAATTCTGTTCTTCTATTTCGCTGTCTTCCTTCTGGGTTGTCGGTGCCATCCGTATTTGTATTTCTTGCTATGGGCTTGCTTTCACCATAACCCACGGCATCTAAACGTTTTTCTTCAATGCCTTTTTTCTTCAAGTAATTAACCGTTGACTCTGCTCTTCGTTGCGACAACTGGAGGTTATAAGAATTTGACGCCACACTATCTGTGTGCGAACTCATTTCTATTTTTCTTATTTGAGGATTATCGTTTAATAATTGTACAAGTTTATCCAATTCAACCGCTGCGGCAGAACGAATGTCAGCGCTATCATAACCAAAGTAGATATTCTGAAGAACAAAAATTTTATTTTTCTCAAGTTTTTCTAAAATCAATAGTGTATCTAATGTAATGTTGGTTATCAATTCTTTTAGCAATTCGATGGGAACAGATTTACCCTTTGTTGAATATGATTCTCGTTTCAATATATATCCGTCCGTTTCCCCTATAAGGGTATAGTCTTCGTTTTCGTAGACACGAAAATTAAATTTTCCGTCAGTTCCAGAAGTTGTTTCACTCATTACCTCTCCTTGATCATCCAACATGGTTACTTTCGTGTTCGGAAGAATCTCGTTGCCCTTTTCACTCTTTTTTGGTGTAAGTGTAACTCCCTGTAAAAGATAATTCACCACCTTTAGATTGGGGTCTTCATTTACGAAAGTATAAATATCATCATCGCCTTTTCCTCCATCGCGGTTAGAGGTAAAGAAGCCACGATCTACTTTGAATAAGAACATACCAAAGTCATCGCCTGTAGAATTAACGGGTTGCCCTAGGTTTTCGATTAGTGCTTTTCCATTGGCTCTGTTTACAACAAAAATATCAAGCATCCCATAGCCGGGGTGGCCATCGGAAGAGAAATATAATTTCCCATTTTCAGCTACATAAGGGAACATCTCATCACCAGCAGTATTTATAGCGGCTCCCAGGTTTTTTACTTTTCCAAACCTGCCGCGCGAATCCATTTGAGCACTATAAATATCAAGGCCTCCATAGCCTCCTTTTCTATTAGATGAAAAATAAAGAGTGCGCCCATCATTGCCAAAAGCAGGGGTTGAGTCCCAGCCATCGGGTTGGTTTATATTGATAAGCGTTGGTTCAGTCCACGCATCGTTTCTGTAGCGCGACATATACAAATCAACATCGTTGGTCCCTTTACGTTTGCCCGAGTTACCTTTCCCAAACACCATTATCTTTCCATCGGGTGAAAACGTGATACATCCTTCATTAATGTTGGGAGCGTTAATAGTCAAAGGCAAAGGCTTAATTGAACTTACATCAACATTGGCACCTTTGGTAGTTGCTTTGTACAAGTCAGAAAAAGGAGTGCCATTGGCTTCATAAATTTTTGAACCGGACCGTGAGGCAGAAAAATATAATTCGCTATTCATATAGACGGGGGCATACTCGCTAAGCTGAGTGTTTACTGCTTCCAGGTTTTTTACTTTATAATAGCTTTGTTTTTCTGCCAGCTTATCCAAATAACTTAATCCATCAATTGCTTTTTGGGCGCGATCTTTCATTTTGTCCTCTTGTGAAGTAAGCTCAAGCTCTTCTAATTTCTTACGGGCTTCATCATATTTTCCGTTGGCTTTGAGTGACTCACTGTAATAAAAAAGTGCCGAATCTTTCGGTACACCAGGCCCTTTGGCGCGCTCATAATATTTTTCAGATTCTTTGATGCGGTTGGATAGGCGATACGATTCGGCCATGAAATAATTAGCCTTGCCATTGGCAGGTTGCTTAACCAAAATATCTTTATAAAAATTAATGGTGGTTTGGTATTTGCCTAGCTTAAAAGCTTTGATGGCTTTTTTTTCTGGGCTGCATGAGAAGATAAGCAACAGCAGGCAAACACTAGCCAATGATCTCAACCACATATTCATTTTCTTTTTTCGATTTATAAAATTAAGAAAAAGCATTTGCCCTCACACACGTTCTTTTTTCGGTATATATTTTGACAACCAGTTATGGTTAACTGATGTGAGCCAAGTGTTCTCAAAATCTGCTTTGCTGGACATGGCATTATTAAACGCTTGTGACTCACCCGTTAGTATGCCTTCCGCAAAAAGCCCTCTCAATTCATTCACTTTATAAAGCATGATCTTTTCATCTACTAAAAAAGCAATGGTAGATCGATCAAAAAAATCTATGCCAAGGGCGGCTTGCAGTTCTTTTAACATGCGCACCGAGCCGTCAATAGAGCAGCCGCTTGCACCACTCTCTGATTGATCCACGGCCAAAACCACAAAATGATCATGTAAAAGTTTGAAGGAAGTTTTCAAAGGATGACCATGCGCAAGCCATTGCTCACAAAAGGCATTTGCCGCGGCTTCGATTATTTCTTTTTCAGCTTTAGTAAAAACTCTATTGGTTTGGTAAACCCACAGCTTAGATTGCGGTAATAACTCTTCAAATGGAACTAGCATAATTTTTTTTTGAGGTTTATATTATTGCTCATGGCTGGCAAAACTCATGGCTCAGTCTTTCACTACAACCCTTGCCCCTCGGCAATAAGTTCAGCAATATCTTTTACTTTAATTTCCTCTTCTTTCTCTTTGTTTTTCACGCCATCGCTCATCATAGTCATACAAAACGGACATGCGACCGCAATGGTTGTTGCCCCTGTGGCCAATGCCTCTTCGGTGCGTTCAACATTAATGTCCTTTTTTCCGTGTTCAGGTTCTTTAAACATTTGTGCTCCGCCCGCTCCACAGCAAAGGCCGGTGGTGCGGCAGCGTTTCATCTCAACAAGATCTGCATCTAACGAAGCAAGCACTTCGCGAGGGGCTTCATAAATATTATTTGCTCTGCCTATGTAACAAGAATCGTGGTAGGTAATTTTTTTTCCTTTAAATACTCCACCTTCTTTCAATTTTATTTTCCCATCATTGATAAGTTGCTGAAGAAAGGTTGTGTGATGGATCACTTCGTAATTTCCACCCAGCTCTGGATATTCATTTTTTAACGTATTAAAACAATGCGGACAGACTGTTACTATTTTCTTTACGTGATACCCATTCAACACTTGAATGTTGCTGATGGCTTGCATTTGGAATAAAAATTCATTGCCAGCTCTTCGCGCGGGGTCGCCCGTGCAAGCTTCTTCGGTGCCAAGCACGGCAAAGTTTACGCCCACGGCATTCAGTATTTTCACAAAGGCAAGGGTAACTCGCTTGGCGCGATCGTCAAAAGAGCCAGCACAGCCCACCCAAAAGAGCACTTCCGGTGCTTTGCCTTGTGCTGATAAATCGGCAACTGTAGGTATTTTAAAATTTTCAGTCATACACTTATTTAATTTCTTTGGCCCAATTAAAACGATCGCTGGGAGCAAATTTCCAAGGCGCAAAATTGGTCTCTATATTTTGGAAAACCGCATTCCATTGAGCTGGCGCACCTGACTCTTCCATGGCCACGTATCTCCTCAATTCAACAATTATTTCCAACGGATTGATAAGCACTGGACAAGCTTCCACGCAGGCGTTGCAACTAGTACAAGCATTTATTTCCTCTTTCGTAATGTAATCGCCCAATAAGAATTTTCCGTCAGCAAAACCGGGGCCTCCTGTTTCCAAACTTCTTCCAACCTCTTCCATTCTGTCGCGGGTGTCCATCATTATCTTGCGGGGCGAAAGTTTCTTGCCCGTAATATTGGCTGGGCATTCAGCTGTGCAGCGGCCACATTCGGTACAGGAGTATGCAGACATAAGTACATTCCACGTTAGATCATTTATATCTTTTGCCCCAAATCTTGCTGGCTCTCCCGCAGGCGCCTCTGCTGCCAAACCCAACATGGACTTAACTTCGCGAGTAACTACGGGCATATTTTTGATATGACCTTTGGCTTCCAAGTTTGAATAATAGGTGTTGGGGAACGCCATGAAAATATGGAGGTGCTTAGAGTAGGTTACATAAATACTAA
>JANXRR010000016.1 GCA_025356795.1 Bacteroidia bacterium | reverse complement strand
CTCTCACTAAAATTTACTAAAATGAAAAACAACAAGGCATAACGTTAGCTATTGAACTGCCCACTTCAAAAGACTCTGTGCTAACAGTATATGAAGCAACATTACTTAACAACTATATATTAAATCATTTTGAAAAAATAGATACTGCAATATTGCGTTCCTTAGTAACGCTATCAAGACTGCCTGCTAATAAATATTTCAAAGCTTCTTTACTTGATGCTGTGGCTCAATCATACTATGCTCACGGTGAAATTCAAAAAGCATTTAATCTTTTAAGTGAAAATGCATTTCTTGAAAAGAGCGGGAAAATGTATACTACACTTGGCTTGTGGGCACTAGAACAAGGTAATGCCGAAATTGCATTAGCAGAATTCAACTTCGCCTTAGATCAAAATTTTGAAGCCGCACAGCTTGGAAAAGCATTAGCCCTCTCAGAGTTAGGCAGCGAAGCGGAAGCTAAACTTGCCTGGCAGGAACTTCTTAAATCTAAAGACACAACCTTTCACGTAGTTGCCAATTCATTCATTAAAATCTATTCAACAGAAAACAACAACACACACCAATTGTCAAATCGGCAAAAATATCAATACAGCCATTTTAGAATTGCACCAGCAGACACTACCGCGTTCATTAAATTAGTTAACACTATTGATGATACCGAACTTAAAGCCAGAGCCATTCTTGATAGAAGTAAGAAACTCTGGAAGCTTGATGAACCACAAGCAACCGCAAATATGATAGCAAGAGTGCACGATCTTCGCTTGCGCGATAAAATGCTCTATACTGAAATTGTTTATTTCAATCTCACTCTTTTGGCTGCCTTGCAAGATCTACCCAGTCTGCGCCAACAAATGGGAAATCTTACTTTTAATGGGTTAGAAAAAACAAACAAAATCTATTACAATGCTTTACTCACTATACTATCAGGCAAAAAAGAAGAAGTCAAAAATAGCTATGAATGGTTATCACAGAGCAATCCATTTAATGAAGACGCAACCTTAGCAGGGATCAAGTACGTGAAAGTAAATGCTAGTGACAAGTTGAGAGCGTTTAATCTTATAGTGAATGCCATTTCTATTAATCCTGTATCTGTAAAATTATTGAAAGCGTATATTATAGAGTCAGCCAATCTTGGGTTTGATGAATACGCACAAGAATCGTTGGATAAACTTAAATCATTGATTAGCCCGTCTTCTTTTTCATTGTTCATCCATGAAAATTCAAAAAACTTTAAAGTGATTCCCAATTAGGCTCAACAAAAAATCTGGTTACTTTTGCAAACCTTTTTATACTATGGAAATAAAAAAAATTCCCCTCCACGATTTACATGCAAAACTCGGGGCTAAAATGGTTCCCTTTGCGGGATATAACATGCCCGTGCGCTACTCATCAGACATTGAAGAACACAACACCGTGCGCCAAGGCGTGGGCGTTTTTGATGTGAGCCACATGGGCGAGTTTATGCTCCAAGGAAAACATGCCCTTGATCTTATTGAGCGCGTAACGAGCAACGATGCAAGCAAGCTCATAGATGGGCAGGCACAATATTCGTGTTTGCCCAACGAAACTGGCGGCATTATAGATGACCTAATCGTGTATAAAATAAAAGACAACGATTATCTATTGGTTGTAAATGCTTCCAACATTGAAAAAGATTGGGATTGGATTTCTAAGTTCAACACAAAAGGCGTAGAGATGAAAAATATTTCCGATTCGCTTTGCCTCTTTGCTGTGCAAGGCCCCAAGTCTATGGGTGTTGTACAAAAACTAACGCCTGTAGATTTGTCGACAATAAAGTATTATCATTTTGTCATCGGCACGCTAGCAGGGGTTGATAATATAATCATATCCAACACAGGTTACACTGGCGCTGGCGGATTCGAGATTTATGTAAAAAATGAATCGGCAGAGAAGGTGTGGAACGCGATTTTCGAAGCTGGCGCTGATGTAGCTATTAAACCGATTGGTTTAGGTGCCCGCGATACCCTCCGTTTGGAAATGGGTTACTGTCTTTATGGAAACGATATTGATGACACTACCTCTCCCCTCGAAGGCGGGCTGGGTTGGATCACCAAGTTTACCAAAGAATTCACCAATTCAGCAGCTATAAAAAAGCAAAAAGAAGAAGGCGTTACTAAAAAATTAGTAGGCTTAAAAATGATCGACAAAGGTATTCCCCGTCATGATTATCAAATTAAAAATGCGTTGGGTGAAGGGATAGGCAAAGTAACGTCTGGAACAATGTCTCCAATGTTAGGTATTGGTATTGGTCTGGGTTATGTAACTACTCCCTTCTCATCACCAGGCTCAGAGATATTTATTGATGTTAGAGGAAAAGCGTTGAAGGCGATAGTGTGTAAAACTCCAATGGTCTGAACTATTATACCTTGATTGATATACATGAAAACAATTGACGTTTGCCTCAGTCCTGAACTAATGCCACTGTATGATGTTAGCAACCGAACCGTAGTGGTGGTTGATATTTTACGCGCTACCTCCTGTATGGTTACTGCTTTCGCCAACGGTGTGGAAAGCATTACACCCTTTGCCGATCTAGAACAGTGTTTAAAAATGAAAACCCGCGGCTACATCACCTCGGGCGAGCGCGATGGAAAAAAAGTAGAAGGCTTTGACAAAGGAAACTCCCCATTCGAATATATGGATAATCAAGTGCTTGGCATGAAGGTAGCCTTCACCACCACTAACGGAACTCAAGCTATTGAAAAATCGAAGGAAGCAAAAGAGGTCATTATCGGGTCTTTTCTTAATCTAACTTCTGTAGTACGTTACCTGCTGCTGGGTGAAAATCCAGTCTTAATAGTGTGTGCCGGATGGAAAGGAAGAGTTAACCTAGAAGACACGTTGTTTGCGGGAGCAGTAGTTGATAAGTTAAAAGATTATCTGGGTCTTGATTGCGATGCACCTCTTGCTGCTCAACACCTGTATAACCTAGCGAAAGGTGATATGTCGAAATTCTTAAGTGAGTCATCGCATGTTAAGCGGTTGAATAGGCTCAACATATACAAAGACTTTGAGTTTTGCCTAACTGTGGATAAATACAAAGTGCTGCCGCGATTGAAGAATGGTGTGTTGGTTAGCCATTGAACAAAGACCGTGGTCTTAGAGGTTTCCGATCTTTCATCGCTTATTGTACACTTATCCAACCAATCCATAACTCCATATTTACGTTGCCAAACTCGCGCAAGCGAGCTTAAACAGAATTTTATTGTGCGGCCAAACGGCAGCGAGCAATTGTACAAAATTTATTCTACGTTATTTTCGGCAGTGCCAAATCACATTCTGATTATTTGTTGCTGCCATCGGCAGGAAGCTTTTGCAGCTCTGCAAAGTGCTGCTGCCGGTAGCGGGAAGGTGTTGCAAGTTGATTTTATGCTGCCGCTGCTG
>JANXRR010000623.1 GCA_025356795.1 Bacteroidia bacterium | reverse complement strand
TTGTAAAATGGCTGAGTGTGTATTCTTCTTGGGCTTCGCTGATAATTGAGTACCCAATTAGTAAAAGTGTGAGAATGGATATTTTTTTCATTTCTAGATTGTTTAGAAGTATGACAACTAGAAACCAAACTAACCCCTAGTTACATTCTGGATTATTTTTTGTCGAGTTTATTGATTGATATAATTTTCGAATAACTATTTACGATCAACAAATACGATTCACTCACTTCTCAAACTCTCCACTGGGTTTGATTGGGCTGCATGCACAGTCTTTAGAGCCACAGTACACCATGCTAAAAGTAACGACAGCAATGCTGCCAACAGAAATATTACAATATTTATGTTTGTGCGAAAAGCAAATTGTTTCATCCACTGATCAAGAAAGTAATAGCTTGAGGGAATAGCAATGGCAATACTTATCATCACAAGCCTAATGAAGTCTTTCGATAGCATATTTGAAAGTTGAAAAATGGAAGCTCCCATTACTTTGCGAATGCCAATTTCTTTTGTGCGTTGCTCGGTGGTGTAACTTGCCAACGCGTAAAGGCCCAAACATGCAATGAGAATTGCAATACTTGAAAAAGTAAATACAATTTTGGCTAACCGATTGTCCGAAACATAAAGTTTCTCTAGGTATTGATCGATGAAGGTGAATTCAAAAGCGGTAGGCACAATTTGCTTGAATGTTTTTTCAAGTGAGTTCATAGTGTTTTTTAGATTGTCAGCTTCCATTTTCACAAGCAAGCTGTTATATCCCTCTGTAGAAGCGTTGTGAAAGCAATATGCATTGATAGGTTGGTAAAGTGAGCTAGCGTGGAAATCTTCCATAACTCCTACAATTTCGCTTTTGCCATCAAAGCCCTGAATGTCAACTAGAGTGCCTATGGCTTCTTCAGAACCAATACCCAAATAGTCGATCGTTACTTTGTTCACAACCACTTGAATGGTAGTGTCTCCTTTCTGCTTTTCGGGAAGTGTTTTCCCCGCCAGCAATTTTATACTTAACACACCTAATATTTCTGAAGTGGCGCGGTTGGTGGTGAGCGGTATCCCATTTCCATGACCATCTAACGGAAGAATGTTTCTGCCACTGCCGCCTTGCCCGGGGAAAGCTTGTGCTTTACAAACTTTTTTAATGCCGGTAAGGGATTCGAAACTAGTTTTTAAACTGTTGATCTGATCTTTATTTTCAGCACCTGTTACCAATACCGATACCACTTGCTCGGGTTGGTAACCAAGATTTTTATGTTGGATGTAATTTAATTGTCGGTATAACCCAATAGTACAAATGATAAGTACAATGGAGGTTGAAAACTGAAGAACCACAAGGGTTTTCCTGAGTAAGGGATAACCACCAACACTAGCGGCAGGCTTCAGCACGCTCTTAGGTGAAAACGAAGAAAGATAAAGTGCCGGATAGAGTCCGGCCAAGGCACTCAATACAATTAGTAACAGAACAAACAATCCCCAAAATACTGGCTGACTTATAAAGCCTGATGTAATTACTTTTCCCGAGATGAAATTGAAAATTGGCAGCAGTGCAAGAAATAATACTAATGAAATACACAGTGCCAGCAGTACAAAGGAAAACGTTTCAAAAAAGAATTTTGTAGCGAGTTGATTGCGCGAAGCCCCCAATGTTTTGTTGATGCCAATTTCTTTAGCTCTTCGCTGAGCCTGAGCAGTTGATAGATTCATGTAGTTAAAAGCAGCAATCACTAATGCTATTAGCCCCAATAATCCTATAATTTTTATTTGCCTGATATCACCACTCGCAGCAGATCCACTCATGGATTGAATATCGGGAGAGTATAAATGCAATTCTGTTAGCGGGGTAAGGTTAAGCGTAAACCATCTGTTATCCTTTTTAAAGTTTGTGTCTATTATTTTTTCAAGTTTTTCATCTATATTTTTTGCTGATGAATTCGCTTGAAGCAATACCAGTGATTGAAAGCTGGCGTTGCCCCAGTTTTGGTTTTGCGGTTTACCAAACCAATTGGATTGAAACGAAGCCAACATTTGAAATTGGAACTGCGAGTGTGTAGGTTGATCTTTGAAA
>JANXRR010000578.1 GCA_025356795.1 Bacteroidia bacterium | reverse complement strand
GAAAACAAAAACCAAGACAATGGTAAGGGGTATAGTGATCATCAATTGCTTGCCAGCGCGCTCTAAATTTTCGTATTGGCCACCATATATTACTTGATAGCCTTTCGGTATATGTATTTGTTTTGCAATTTCTTTGCTCACTTCTGCAACAAATCCTCCTTGATCTCTGCCTCTTATATTGGTACGAACAGTAATCATACGCTTGCTATTATATCGATAAATATTAGTTTGTCCATCCACAAAACGAATGTCTGCCAATTGCTGCATTGGAATGAGCGCACCATTGGCGGATGGAACTTGAAGCTTCTGAATAGCATCAATAGTGTTGCGCGTTTCGGGCAAGAATCTAACAATAATGTCATACCTTTTAGCACCATCATAAACCGTGCTTATGGCCTTGCCACCAATAGCAGCCTCTACCATTGCTTGTATGTCGTTTATATTAATACCGAAGCGGGCGGCACTCTCCCTGTTAATATTAATGGCAAGTTGCGCTTGCATTCCTTCTTGTTCAATATTGACGGAAACAGCACCTGCCGTGTTTTTCACGATATTAACAATAGTATCCGCTTTAGCGCGCATAAAGGGAATATCATAACCAATGATCGAAATTGCTAAATCTGCAGCACTGCCCGTTACTATTTCCATTACTTGATCAATTATAGGTTGACCTGAGGAGAAGAATACCCCTGGAAAATTTCTTTTTAAATCATTTTGAATGAGCGCAACAAGTTCCTTTTTTTTAATAGTATCTGCCCATAGGTGATAATCTTTAAGGCCTACAAGGATTTCGGTCCTGCTTGCTGGAAATGGATCGGTGCCATCATCATTTCGCCCGTTTTGGGTTATTACATACGCTACAGGCCCATAACTTGAAATGATCTTTCTTATTTCGGGAGCAAGTTTTGCGTTCTCTTGAATAGTAACCCCCGATGGTAGGAATGCCCGCATAAAAATAGAGCCCTCATCGAGCTCTGGCAAGAATTCTGAGCCAAGCCCGCCACCAAATGAAATAAGAATTATTACCGCTGCCCCTCCGGTTAAAACAACAGATCGAGGAAAGCGGAGTATAAACGTAATGAGGTGCCCATAACCCGTTGTTATTTGATCCAATAGAAAATTTTTCCTTTCTCTAATAGGCTTGGTAGTAGAGTTTAAAGACTTTTTATAAGCAAAAGAAATTAATACGGGTATAAGTGTTAACGCACATAGCATGGAACCTACCACAGCAAAGGCTAATGTTAATGCCATAGGCGAAAAAAGTTTCCCTTCAACCCGTGTCATCAATAAAATTGGCATATAAGCGAGAATGATAATTGTAACAGAGAAGAAAATTTCGCGGCCTACCTCTTGCGCGGAATGCAATGTGATTTTAATGATGCCTTGGTTTTTTTCTTCTTGCGAGGCTTCGCGGTACTGCCGTACTAAATGCTCTGCCATTACACACGCTCCATCTACTATAATTCCAAAGTCAATGGCGCCAAGTGAAAGCAAGTTGGCAGGTATTCCCGTTAGCTTCATCAATATAAAAGCAAAGAGAAGTGAAAATGGAATGGTAAGCGTAACCACCAATGCCGAGCGTAGGCTTCCCAATAAAAAAACAAGGACAATGATTACTATTGAAACGCCTTCAAAAAGAGTTTTGCCCACTGTTTCGAGTGAATGATTGATAAGAAAGCTTCTATCATAAAGCACTCTTAACTTAACACCTTCGGGTAATTCGCTGGTATGAAGTTCTTCAATTTTAGCTTTCAATAGCTTTAATACCTCGCTAGGATTTTCACCTCTTCTCAGTAAAATAATACCTTCAGGTGATCCTACCTTATCAATATTTTGAATGGGGACAGAATAACCGAGCACACCCGCTGGAGCCGGAGGGGCAATTTCTACGCTTGCCACATTTCTTACAAACACGGGCACGCCATTCACGGAAGTAAGAACAATGTTCTCAATATCTTTTTCAGATTTAATGGCACCCAAACCTCGCACGGCAAAGCCTTGTCCCCCTCGTTCAATTATTGAACCACCAGTATTTTGATTATTTCGATCGATGGCATCCATTACATTTGCCAGCGTTAAATCGTATTTGCGTAGCTTGTCGGGAGCAATCAAGACATGGAATTGTTTCATGGGCCCGCCAAACGTAGTAATGTCTGCAATGCCCGGTACTTGCAATAAGAAAGGTCTGATCACCCAATCTTGCAAATCTCTTAATTGCATGGGCGTAAAAGTAGGAGGGGCTTCCACTACATATCGGTAAATTTCACCCACGGCAGTGGTTAGCGGAGCGAGTTCTGGAACAACCCCTGGTGGCAGGGTTAAAGATGATAAGCGCTCAATTACTTGTTGCCGTGCAAAATAATCATTGGTGCCATCTTGAAAAGTAAGTTGAACAACAGCCAAGCCGAAAATAGTGCGAGAGCGCCTGTCAAGCACTCGGGGTACATTGTTGAGTGCGCGTTCAATAGGAATGGTAACTTGTTGCTCTACTTCTTCGGCAGCACGCCCGTTATACTTGGCTACTACAATTACGTTGGCATCGGCAATATCGGGATACGCTTCAATTTTCAGCTGAGTAAAACAGCCATAACCAATGCCTGATAATAGTAACGCTAAAGCAATGACAGTCCATCGGTTGGTAAGTGAAAAAATTAATATGTTCCTGATCATAATGCTACCATTCTTCTACTGCATGAGTGATGATTAAACCTCCTTTAAATACTTTACGTAATTCGCAAATCACTTCTTTTACTTTTTCATCTTCATCAGTAAAAGTTATTAACATAGGTGGTTCGTCAAATGAAAAGAGTCTTCGGGGCCGCTGCATTTGGGTATTACCAGGACCAAAACCCACCAAGCCTTCAAAAGCAGTTGCCCCTGCTACTTTAGCGCTAAAAAGAAAATCCATGATGTATTCATAAAGTTTCTCATTCTCATGAAGTTCATCTTTGTCTATAAAAATTTGTGCCTGTAACATATCAGGGTCAGTTAATAAATTTGATGAAGACAAATTCAGCCATGTAATTCAATATCCAAAACTCAAACCTTTCAATTGCATTACTCCTGTAATAGCCACAGAATCATTATCCTTTAATCCACTGAAAACAAGAATTTGGTTATTGATTTGATCACCCGTCTGCACTTCCCTTCGCTCGAAACTAGTGGCTTCTTTTTTGATAAACACATAGTTCTTGCCTTGCACGGTTACCAGTGCTTCTTTAGGAACAGCAATGTAGCGCCCTTCTTTTATTCCAAACTGCACGGTGGCAAACATACCTGCTTTTAGCTGACTGTTAGGGTTTGCAATACTGATGCGCAGTTTCACCATGCGGGTAATGTGATCAACCACTTCGCCAAAGTCATCTATATTTCCTGTAAAAACAGTTTCAGGAAAAGAACTGAATTGAACTTTTGTTTTTCCCCCTGTTTTTATATTGTCAATCTGAGTTTCTGGAATATCACAAATGAGCCAAATGGAATTCAGTTTCGCCTTAATTAATGTCTTAGGATCAAGGCCAGCAAGCTTAAGTTTTGCTTCATCTTCGATAATGGCAGTTCTTTCATTGGCCAATAATGTTTTGGCTTCAATCACTTCCTTTCCTGTAGCGGCCCCGTTTAGCGAAAGATCAACTACTCTGTCTAAATTTACCTTAAACGTATTGATGTTGGTAAGGTGTTGGAGGATTGCCGTATAGTTGGCAGTTAAATCAGGGTTATCGAACAGCACTAGATTCTGCTCTGTATTTTCAACTGACCGAATAACGGTAGCAACCACCCGCGCGGGGGCAGTGAATTCTGCTTGCACCGAAGAAATATGAACGGGCTCAGTTTTGAAATATCCCTTCAACTTCTCATCATTAAATTCAACATACTTGCCACCTTCGGTTACGGTTGGTTTTTTTTCTTGCTCTGGTTCAGCTTTGTGTTCATTTTTTTCGCATGCTACAAGGGCAAAAATAAGGCCTGCTGCGATAAGGTAATTAACTAGCCCACCACACGATGGCTTGGTATGTAAACTGTTCATTATTCGTATAATTGGTTTATAACTCCTGTTGAGTACAATAGTTGAATATAGCTTTTGCGATAGGACAGTAGCGCATCAAAATAAATCTGACGGGTATCGAACCACGTGCGTTGAGCTTCTAAAAAATCGATAATGGTTGTTCCCCCTTTTAAATAAGCATAACGCACGGAGTTTAACACAGCCTCTGACTGTGA
>JANXRR010000634.1 GCA_025356795.1 Bacteroidia bacterium | reverse complement strand
AATTTGTTGATCTGCTCTCGCGTTTTGGCCACGACCGTTCTCCAATTTATCAGGTCACTGGGGTCGCAAGAATAAATGGCAGTCAACTGAAAAAGGAGCGAATCATTTTCGATTTGGATTTTGACAGTCACTTCGCTCAATCCCGCTTCATTGGTTTCGATGAGTTGAAATAAATTTTGGATCAACCGGAACAAGGTAAGTGGGGCAATGGATTTATTTTGCGGATCGCCCACTATAGAAAGGAGAATAGCAAACCTTCCATCGCTCTGCAATTTTTTAAAAGTAATGATGTGCCGCACCATGGTTAGTTCTTTCTCCAGTTCTATAAAATCATTTTGACTATCGTATAATATATAACTTAACGTATCGGACAATCTCAATAATAAAATGGGTGACTCCACTGCCCCCGCCTGAATTTTTAGTTGAAGTGTATGAAGCGATTGCAAAATAAATTCAGGGTAGAGGTTCGCCTTCTCTAATTTTAGTTCGTTCCTCGCCTTTTGTTTTTCCAGTGCTTGATTTTCCAGTTGTCGTACATACCAACTTTTCGTTGCTTTGATACCCAGTGCCATGCCGCCCAAGCAAATGGCGATCGTTTGATTGTGGATAGCCAAACCAAAAATCATGATGGTTGTTACGGGATCATCCCAAGCTGCAGTAAAAAACACGTAGCTACTTACAAAATCAAAGTGCAGGGTAGTTATGTAAATGGCAAACATCCAAAATGCAAACCAGCCATACGTCTTTCCTTGTAGAAAAGGGAATAAAAAATAACTGAAGGCATACACTGAAAAAGCGCACGGCAACAAAAAGCCCACATTGTAGGTAAGCGTACGGTTATCGTTTTGAAAATTGAAGAGTACGGAGTAAAAAAACCAGCATATTAAATGTCGGGCAATACGGTGTGTGGTCTTGGTAGAAAGCAATAACTCTTGAACCGACATGGAAATAGCGGATAGGTGAATCAATCTTGTTTATAAAGTTAAGTAAAAGAATAGCGAATTAAATGAAGGTTCCTCTTTGTAGACAAGAGCAAGACAGACTACTCCTGTTTGTCGACCAACGGCATTCGTCCTTGTTCAACGCCTTTACGCCAGCTAAACGTGTTATCTCCACCCCAAAAGAGTAGAAGCAGCGAAATAAATGATTTCATTCTTCAAGGTTGAATACTTTCATGGTATTCGAGTTAAATTTTTTTATTCAACTAAATCCCTCAATCATGAAAATGTTCAAGTTCTATTGTGTTTCTACGTGCCTCATTGGGTTACTTGTTTTTGGAATCGAAAGTTGTAAAGACAACAATACGATTCCAGTAAAAGGCACTAGCAGTTATTCTGCCGATGTGGCCACTTCATGGATTACCATGCAATTAAAGTTAACACGTGCCACCGCAGGAAGCCCCCTATTTTTTGGAAGGTTTTTCGCCTATACCGGCATCACACTTTATGAGTCTGTTGTGCCGGGGATGACAGATTACAATTCACTAGTTGGTCAACTCAATGGCATTCCGGCAATGCCAACCCTTACTGCGAATACCACCTACAACTGGGCTGTAAGTGCCAATGCTGCTCTAGCAGCCATGAACCGCAATCTTTTCCCCGCTGCCTCCGCGGCTAGTAAAGCAACGCTTGATTCTTTAGAAGCTGCTTACAATACCATTCTCAAAAAAGATATCAGTACAGAGGAGTTTGACCGGTCAGCAGCTTTTGGAAAACAAGTTGCCGCCACTGTTTTTGATTGGTCAAAATCAGATGGGTTTGATAATGCCACAGCGTACACTGCGCCCACTGGGCCCGGGTTGTGGGTGCCTACTCCCCCTGCAAATGCAAAACCCAGTCTTCCTAATTGGGGAAAAAATCGCTTGTTCATGGCTGGCAGTGGCGATGGAGCCGTGCCAGCCGCGCCCACTGCTTATTCAGAAACATCCACCTCTGCTTTTTACGTTATGGCAAAAGAAGTGTACGATATCAATCAAAATCTGACAGACGAACAGAAGACCATTGCCCTTTTCTGGGCGGATAATTCGGATGGAAAAAGTTATGCCAGTGGGCATTGGTTTTCCATTCTCAACCAAGTATTGATAACCGAGAAATCTAATTTAGATGTGGCGGCCTTTGCACTGGCAAAGCTTGGTATATCCTATGCCGATGCGGCCATTATGTGTTGGCAAACAAAATATAAATACAATTTAGTGCGCCCTATTACTTATATCACAGGCGCGATGGGCAACACAGCATGGACACCGTTTCTCATCACCCCTCCACACCCAGAATATCCTTCTGGTCATGCATCAGGTTCGGGTGCTGCCAATGAAGTGATGTCAGGCATCTTCGGTACTTCTTATAAAATTACCGATCCTCTGATAGTTTTATCTTTGTTTACATTTTGTCCTCTTCAGGTTCTACGTGGGCAGGGCGCTGGCCGGGTTCGGGGGCGCCTCCTTCTCGA
>JANXRR010000555.1 GCA_025356795.1 Bacteroidia bacterium | reverse complement strand
ATTTCAGGACTAACTAAAAAGTGTAAATTTGAACCAGGACTTTTAACCAAAAAGTGTAAACTTTTTTCAGGACGAGTCACAGAGAAGGAGAGAAAGTTTTTGTCTGACATAACAAACTCAATCGAGTTGATTGAGAACTTTACAAGTGGGATAAAATCGTTCGGAGAATATTCAAAAGATCTCAAAACCAAGGGAGCAGTTGAAAGACATCTTGGAATCATTGGAGAAGCCGTTAATAAATTCTTAAAGGAGTCGGACACCCACGACTTGAAGAACGCTTCTCAAATAATAAACCTGAGAATAGGTTAATCCATTCCTACGACAGTGTTGACGACTCAATCATTTGGTCAATTGTGACTCGACATTTAAAACCGTTGAAGGAGGAGATATTAGAAAAGATTGAGTAAGGCGGGCCAGCACCCAACAAAACCTCGCCCGGGTTGGTGTTCTGCAGGCTGACCGAGAAGTAAAAAAACGACTAATTTTTCTTCGTTTTTAAGCCAATTTAGAGGATATAAATTCTAAAATTACAGTTCTCGGTCAGCCTGTTCTTCACCAATGCGAATGACAATCAACAAATAAGGGTTCAAACATTGTTGTTGGAGAAGAACTCCAACGGCAGAGACTACTTCTAATTCTTAATTTGGGCTCGGCCAACAATTGAGAAAAGTTTTTCCGCCTTGTCAGTGTTTTCACCTGACAACTGCTTCACACAAAGCCACTCAAAAATGCATAGCTTGACCTTGCGCTCATAGTATTGCCTAAGCTTGCCAGGGCTGCGGCTCTCTTAATGTTTCTACCCAAACATAGATGGAATGAGAGAATACCTTTTCGGAACAGAAGAAGTAGTAAATTTGTTGATTGGAAAAATAAAAAAATGAGCGAGAAGATAAGATTAGATAGCATTGAAGAGGCCATTGAGGACATTAAGAATGGAAAAGTGATTGTAGTTGTAGATGATGAAGACCGTGAAAACGAAGGCGATTTTATCTGCGCTGCCGAAACCATCACACCCGAGATAGTAAATTTCATGGCCACGCATGGACGCGGGTTGATCTGCGCCCCGTTGGTGGAAGATCGCTGTGAAGAGCTAGGGCTGGAATTAATGGTGGGAAAAAATACTGCCGCTTTCGAAACTCCGTTTACTGTATCAGTAGATTTGATTGGTCATGGTTGCACTACGGGCATTTCGGCTTCCGATCGTTTTAAAACAATCAAAGCGTTGGTAGATCCTGAAACTGACCCTGCTGAGCTGGGCAAACCTGGACATATCTTTCCGCTTAAAGCGAAGAAGGAAGGCGTGTTAAGAAGATCGGGACATACAGAAGCAGCAATTGATTTTGCAAGGCTTGCTGGTTTTAGACCAGCCGGTGTTTTAGTTGAGATTATGAATGAAGATGGAACCATGGCCCGCTTGCCTGACTTGCGCAAAGTGGCGGATCGGTTTAACCTGAAACTAGTCACTATAAAAGATTTGATTGCGTACCGAATGAAAAAGGAATCGCAGATTAAAAGGCAGGTGGACGTAAATATGCCCACTGCTTTTGGCGATTTTAAATTAGCAGCCTTTGAACAGATGAATACTGGAGAGGTACACATGGCCCTGCTGAAGGGAGCGTGGAATAAAGACGAGCCTGTGCTGGTGCGTGTTCATTCATCGTGCGTAACGGGTGATATTTTTGGCTCGTGCCGCTGCGATTGCGGCCCACAACTTCACAATGCCATGCAAATGGTAGAAGAGGCAGGAAAAGGCGTGGTGCTTTACATGAAGCAGGAGGGAAGAGGTATTGGATTATTGAATAAGTTGAAGGCGTATCATTTGCAAGAGCAAGGGCTTGATACAGTAGAAGCTAATCTTCAACTTGGCTTTGATATGGATAATCGTGATTATGGTATTGGTGCGCAAATACTTCACGAGCTTGGAATTTCAAAACTTAGATTGATCACTAACAATCCTAAAAAACGTGTGGGGTTAATGGGCTATGGGTTGGAGATTATAGAAAATGTTGCCATCGAGATACAACCCAATCAGCACAATGAAAAGTATTTGCTCACCAAGCGCGATAAAATGGGTCATACAATTCTAAAACATAAATGAAGGAAATTATTATTCTTATTTTCTTGTGCTTATCGGCAGCCCTTCAGGCTCAGCGTTATCAGCCACAGCAAAAGTTTGCATTTGAGTTTTGGCACGAAGGCAAAGCCGTTATTGAGGGAGGGGATACGCTTCGCGGAAAACTGCAATACAATATGCAGACCGAGCTGGTGCAATTACAGGAGAA
>JANXRR010000538.1 GCA_025356795.1 Bacteroidia bacterium | reverse complement strand
CAGCAATAAAGCCCAGATCGTTTCCTAACCCTCGCGTAGCATAATCAAACGCACCTCCCGCTTTTGGAATGGCACACGCTAATTCTGTATAACTGAATGTGAAGGTGACATACAGTATAATTATAAAAAATGTGGCGATTGCTAAGCCCAAAGTGCCGCCTTCCGCCAGCCCTAAGTTCCACCCGAAGTACATGCCCGAAATAACATAGCCCACGCCAAGACCCCAAACCATGAGAGGCGTAAGCGTGCGTTTAAGTTCGGTGGATGCCACGATACAAGATAGAAATGAAATCGAGAAAAGAGAAACTGTTTTCACCAGTCAAAATGACTCAAATTGCATTCACAAAGCAAAAAATTCTGCCAAAGCTTCTTGATTAACTTATTTTAACTCTATGGATTGCTATTTGATGCCAACAAGCAAAAAACAATAACGCCATGAACTTTGAGAAATTCACTATAAAATCACAGGAAGCTTTACAGAAGTCTGCTGAGATAGCAAGTGCGCTTCAGCAGCAGGCCATTGAACCCGGCCATTTATTAAAGGCCATCCTTGAAACAGACGAAAACGTAACTACTTATCTATCTAAAAAACTTGCCATTAACAACAACTTGATGGTGTCCAAACTAGAGGAAATCGTAAACACTTACCCACGGGTTTCGGGTCAGCAGGCCTATCTTTCAACCACCACCAATTCTGTGCTTCAAAGTGCCGAAAAAGAATTGCGCGAATTTAAGGATGAGTTTGTTGCTGTTGAGCATTTGCTGTTGGCCCTGCTTGGCGCGAAAGAGAAAGTCGCATCGCTTATGAAAGATGCAGGCTTCGATCGCTCAGGGTTGATAAAAGCGATTAAAGAACTACGCGGTGGAACCCCCGTTACCGATGCCAATGCCGAAGCAAAATATAGATCGTTAGATCGCTACTCAAAGAACTTAAATGAATTGGCCAAGAAAGGCAAAATTGATCCCGTTATTGGCCGCGATGAAGAAATTAGGCGCGTGCTTCAAATTCTTTCACGAAGAACTAAGAACAACCCTATTCTTTTAGGCGAACCAGGAGTGGGCAAAACCGCTATAGTGGAGGGCATGGCGCAGCGAATTGTGAATGGCGATGTTCCTGAAAATTTAAAATCCAAGATCCTAGTCTCCTTAGACATGGGCTTGCTCGTGGCTGGAGCCAAATATAAAGGCGAATTTGAAGAACGCTTGAAAGCTGTTATTAAAGAAGTGACGGACTCAGATGGCGAAATTATTTTGTTCATTGATGAGATCCACACACTTATAGGTGCTGGGGGTGGCGAAGGGGCAATGGATGCCGCCAATCTATTAAAACCCGCATTAGCAAGGGGTGAACTTCATGCCATTGGAGCAACCACATTAAAAGAGTATCAAAAATACATTGAGAAGGATAAAGCATTAGAGCGTAGGTTTCAATCAGTAATGGTAAATGAACCTTCTGTAGAAGATTCCATTTCCATCCTTCGCGGGATAAAAGACAAATATGAGCTCCATCATGGCGTTCGCATAAAAGATGATGCCGTTATTGCCTCTGTCGAATTGTCAAGCCGCTACATCACCGATCGTTTTCTTCCCGATAAGGCCATTGATTTAATGGATGAAGCAGCTTCTAAGTTACGATTGGAGATGGACTCAGTTCCCGAAGAATTGGACGAGCTCAATCGCAAGATTATGCAGTTGGAAATTGAGCGTGAAGCCATACGCAGAGAAAAAGACAAAGCCAAAGAAAGCGTTCTTAGCAAAGAAATCGCTGAGATATCAGAAGTACGCAATTCGCTAAAAGCAAAATGGGAAAGTGAAAAAGCCATCGTAGTTGGTATCAGAAAGGAGAATGAAAATATTGATAAACTAAAGTTTGAAGCCGAGCAAGCAGAAAAGGCTGGCGATTATGGAAAGGTTGCTGAAATACGATATGGCAAAATTACATTGGCCGAAAAAAAATTGAATACTTTTCAAACGCAGATGAAAGCCAGACAAGGCGAGCACACGCTTTTAAAAGAAGAAGTTGATAGCGAAGATATTGCTGAAATTGTAGCTAAGTGGACGGGCATTCCCGTTTCCAAAATGTTGCAAAGCGAACGCGAAAAATTATTGAACTTAGAGGAAGAACTTGGCACACGGGTGGCTGGCCAAGAGGAAGCCATCAAAGCATTGAGCGATGCTGTGCGCAGAAGCAGAGCTGGCCTGCAAGATCCTAAAAGGCCAATTGGTTCTTTCATTTTCATGGGAACAACAGGTGTTGGAAAAACCGAACTTTCAAAGGCATTGGCTGAGTATCTTTTTAATGATGACAACGCCATGGTGCGCATTGATATGAGTGAATACCAAGAAGGGCACAGTGTAAGCCGATTAATTGGGGCTCCTCCGGGCTATGTAGGCTATGATGAAGGTGGACAATTAACAGAAGCGGTTCGCAGAAAACCTTATTCGGTAATTTTGCTGGATGAAATAGAGAAGGCTCATCCCGATGTGTTTAATATTTTGCTGCAAGTGCTAGATGATGGTCGCCTTACAGACAATAAAGGCCGTGTGGCCAACTTTAAGAATACAATAATCGTTATGACTACCAATATCGGTTCTCAGATTATTCAAGAAAATTTCGAGAAGATTACCACTGAAAATTATTTCGAGGTTGTAGAAGAAACAAAAGATCAGGTAATGGAAAAACTCAGGAAAACATTGCGCCCTGAATTTTTAAATAGAATAGACGAAATTATCATGTTTCGCCCGCTAAGTAAAAATGACATAAGAAAAGTGGTTGGCATACAATTTGAAGTAATAAGAAAACGTTTATTACAAAATGGGGTTCAATTAGATATATCCAAAGATGCATTGGATAGATTAGCAAAACTTGGGTATGACCCTCAATATGGGGCACGGCCACTGAAAAGAGTAATGCAGAGAGAGTTGTTAAATGAATTGTCGAAACAAATTTTATCAGGCAAAATAAATAGAGACTCTGTAATTTTTGTTACCATGAAAAACGAAGTGGAATTT
>JANXRR010000527.1 GCA_025356795.1 Bacteroidia bacterium | reverse complement strand
CTAACAAGTGGATACTTCAGTTGAATATTAAAACTGAATTTCCGCTCACTCATAGCGAACTTATTCAACAGTGTATTTCAAAAAATCAGACCAAGCCAACTCCATTAATTCTTCATTATGAGAAAAAAGGCTTCAATACATTACATCAGGATTTATACGGAGATGTATATTTTCCGTTTCAATTAGTATTTCCTTTAAGCCAGCAAGGAGTTGATTTTGAAGGCGGGGAATTTGTATTGCTAGAACAATTACCCCGCGCGCAATCAAAAGCGGAAGTTGTAAAAGTAAATAAAGGAGATGCGTTAATCTTTACCACCAACTTTCGTCCTGTGAGAGGAAGTAAAGGATATTACCGAGCCAAGATGAAGCATGGCGTGAGTACGATACGATCAGGTGAACGATATGCGCTTGGAATAATTTTTCATGATGCGAGCTAATGGACCAATACGTTTTATGATAAATTGGGTGATTGAGGTGATTTGAATATGAGAAAGCATGGTGAATTAAGTAATGGGCAACTATTCAAATTGATAAAAAATCAATCAATTAATTTGGCAGGGAATAAGAGATTAAAAATTTATGGAACGCTTAAATGCAAATCGGGCAAGAGGATGAAAAAATCGAATCGGGTGTTCTTTAAAAATAAATCGGAAGCCAAACTAGTTGGCTTCCGACCCTGTGGTCATTGCATGAAAAACGATTATTTGAAATGGTCAGTTATTTTTTAGTGGGCATCAATGCTCTCAACTCTTCGGCAGCAATCAACACAAAATCTTTTCCTTTCAAAAAACCTTTGCCAAGCTCTGCATCATATTTGTCGGTAATTCCCAATGCAGGTATTTCTTCTACCTTTTTTCCTTTCTTTAATGCGGCCAGCACCTGATCTTTAATGTCAACCAATTTATCTCGAAGCGTTTTAACATCAGCTTTTGAAGCTAATTCACCATGTCCTGGGATTATTTTTGAATTATCATCTACAAGGGCTAAAATTTTATCAAGCGTTGATAGGAACCCAATAAATGAACCTCCGCTTGAAACATCAATAAATGGATAACCATAACGAACATAGGCATCGCCTGTGTGAAAGACATTTGCCTTTTTGAAATGAATGATAATGTCTCCATCGGTATGACCTTTATCTAAATAAACCAATTCAATATCATCGCCATTTAAATGAAAATTTAACTTGTCAGAAAACGTAATTATCGGTAAGGCTTCGGGGCTGGCGGCAGGTGTTGTTCTGTTCATTAGTTTATTTACTTGTTCCTTGCTCATGCGTTCACGCACTTGATCATGAGCCACAATGGTAGCACCCAGTTTTTTAAAGTTTTCATTGCCTCCCAAATGATCGCCATGCACATGCGTGTTGATCAAAAAACGGATGTCTCCTCCATCAATGGCTTTGATTGCACCATTAATTTTATCGGAAAGTGGTGCAAACTGATCATCAATCATAAATGTTCCATCTTTGCCAACCTGGATGCCAATGTTCCCACCAGCACCTTGCAACATATAAATATTATCAGATACTTTTACAGGCCTTATTTTAACTGTATCCATAGTTTGACCTAGCAGAGGCGCTGCCATGATAGATAATACAAATAGAAAAAGAGTTCTCTTCATAACATGTGTGGTTAAATTATTTTGCTTAAAGATAAAAGATTAGACTTTTACTTTAGCAAGTAACAGGTTGAGCGGTTTTTTGTTTTGATCCACCTTTGATCCATCAAAAAAATAATAGCTTTATGATTGTGACTAACCAAGAACAAACCCTCAATTACCAACGCATTGAAAAGGCCATTCACTTTCTGGAAAACAATTTTCAACACCAACCAGAGTTAGATGAAGTAGCCGAAAACGTGCATCTCAGTCCATTTCATTTTCAGCGCCTTTTTACCGAGTGGGCAGGTATCAGTCCAAAACGTTTTTTGCAATTCCTTACGGTAGATTTTCTCAAGAAAAAGTTAAGTGAATCTAAAAATATTATGGAAGCTGCCGAGGCCGCTGGTCTATCTAGCCAATCGAGAGTGTATGATTTGTTTACTACACTGGAAGCTGTAACGCCTCAAGAATATAAACTTAAAGGTTTGGGCATACGGGTAGAATATGGCTTTCATGAAACCCCGTTTGGCTTGTGCCTGATTGGCATTACCGAACGTGGAATTTGCTGGCTATCTTTTATAATAACAGATGAAGACCCTAGAATGGAACTAGAGAAAATGAAAGAGCATTGGTACAATTCTGTCTTCCAGGAAAACCAAGAATTGACCTATGAATGTATCAATTCTATATTTGAAAATCGTGACGCTAAAAAGAAACTTCAGCTTTTTGTGAAAGGAACTAATTTTCAAATTAAAGTGTGGGAGGCCCTGTTGCAGTTGCCGACAGGAAGTGTAGCCACTTATCAAAACATTGCTCAATCCATCCAACATGTAAAAGCCATGCAAGCAGTTGGCTCTGCCGTTGGTGCCAATCACATTGCTTATTTAATTCCTTGCCATCGGGTAATAAGAAAAGATGGCATTCTGGGTGAATACCGATGGAGTGCCATTCGTAAGAAAAGTATTATTGGCTGGGAGATGGCAAAAACCATCGAAGATTAATTCCCAAAAAATAAAAAAGCTCTCCACAACCGGAGAGTTTTAAAACCAAAACCTAACTAAAAAAATTACGGCATCACAACTGTATCAATCACATGTATCACTCCATTAGATTGGTTTACATCCATGATTGTGATCTTGGATGTATTTCCCTTGGCATCCTTTAATACTACATCTTTACCGCTCATCATAGCAGTTAAAGTAGCGCCTTGTACGGTTTTAAATTCTGCCTTTCCATTTCCGGCTTTGATGGCTTTAACAACATCGGCAGAACTTATTTTACCAGCCACAACGTGGTAAGTTAACACAGCCGTTAACGTTGCTTTGTTCTCAGGTTTCAGTAAATTATCTACTGTGCCGGCAGGAAGTTTGGCGAAAGCTGCATTGGTGGGCGCAAATACAGTGAAAGGCCCAGCACTTTGCAAGGTTTCTACCAGCCCAGCCGCCTTTACTGCCGCCACCAAGGTGGTATGGTCTTTTGAGTTGACAGCATTTTCAATAATGTTTTTGGTGGGATACATAAGAGCACCTCCTACTTCCACCGGCTTTTGAGCCATGGCTGCGGATTCAACAAAAATTAAACTTACAACGGTGATCATAATTTTTTTCATAACTATTTTTTTTAGATGTCTGACTGAACATACGAAGGCAAGGGTTGTTCTGGATCTCGTATGATACAAGTATTTTTCCTGCCACCGCAAAGACTCACGTATTGTCGTTTTCAGTGCGATTGGAGAAGGGGCATTTTGCAATTCCTACATTTCCAGTTGCTTCCTAAAAAGAATTTTCAATACCTTACCCACTTTTAAAGTGTTAACCATAGCCTCCACCATAACGGAACAAGAATTGATTACTCGATTGATGAAAAAAGATCAATCGGCATTGGACTATTTATATAATCGCTACTCAGGTGCATTGTATGGCGTGGTTTTGCGAATTTTAAAAAAGGAAGAACCAGCCGAAGAAGTATTACAAGACGTGTTTTTAAAGATTTGGGATAAAATAGAAAACTATGATCCCAATAAAGGCAAACTATTTACTTGGATGATCAATATTGCCCGCAATCAGGCCATTGATAAAACCCGCTCCAAAGAAAATAGTAAGATCAAAAAAACCGATGACATAGATTTTCTCGTACATAAAATTGATAGCCAACAAAATTCGCAGCTCGAAGTGGATTCCATTGGACTAAAAGAAGTACTTATGAAATTGCCCGTTGATCAGTTTTTTATTGTGAACCAATTGTATTTGCAAGGCTACACACAATCGGAAGTAGCAGAAGAATTTAACATTCCGTTGGGAACAGTGAAGACAAGGTTGCGATTGGCTATGATAGAATTACGAACATTATTAAACATTAAGTGAATATAAAAGAGTACATATCGACTGGAGTTTTGGAAGCCTATGCTTGTGGTCAGCTATCACAAGATGAAATAAATGAGGTGGAGAAAAATTTAGCGCTATACAGCGAGTTGAGTAAAGAACTTTCCATTATCGAAGAAACCAATGCGGCCTTAGCCCAACATTTTGCTATCACTCCTAGAGCACGCGTTAAAGAAAAACTTTTCACACAAATCAATAATGCACCAGCATCTAAAATAATATCGCTGGCATCACACTCAACTAAATACTGGAGGTACGCCACGGCAGCTTCCATTGCCTTTGCAATGCTTTCCTCTTATCTGGCATTTAATTATTGGAGCCGATGGAAACAAAGCGAAACAACACTGGTGAGTTTAATTTCTAAGAATCAGCAAATCGCCCAAGATTACAACACCGTTAACCAACGTCTCGATCTAATGGAATTAGATTTTAAGATAGCCAGCAACCCTGATTTTGCGCGAGTGGTTATGAAGGGAACACCCAACGCTCCACAAGCCTTGGCATCGGTTTATTGGAACTCTGCTTCCAAAGAAGTCTATTTAAACATCCAAAACTTAAAACAACTTTCCAAAGAGAATCAATATCAACTATGGGCCATTATTGATGGAAAGCCCGTTGACTGTGGTATTTTTGATTGGCAATTAGCAGGCCTTCTAAAAATGAAGAATGCCTACAAGATCCCTACAACGTTTGCTGTTACCATCGAAGCAAGAGGTGGCAAGCCTTCACCTACATTAGAAACTATTCAAGTAGCCGGCAACATGCTAACCATTTAGATCAACAACATTTCTAATAGCAAAATAAATATTATCATTTAAAAACTTAGAAAGTTTGAAATCCACTTGTATGAACAGTTGCGTATATCATTTCGGTAAGGGCGATTAAAATATCTCGGAAATGAAAAACACAATTCAAGTACAAGACTTGATTTCTAATGTCTCAAACGAATCACTGACAGCTGAATTAGAAAAAGCTTCTTCCCGATATCATTTTTTGGCTTCTTGGATTGGCGTTATTTTCAATCCAGTTTTTGCCTACACCGATTACATTAATATCCACGATAAATGGAAAGAGCTATTTATCATTCGTCTAAGCATTTCCCTACTTACACTCATGGCTATATTCTTAGGAAAAAAATTCAAATGGCCATCACATGCTGTAGTGGCTGTTCCAATTTTATTAATATCTCTACAAAATGGTTATGGTTACAGTTTAATACAAGACAAGGACATTTTAGGCCACAGCATTAATTACATGGCACTCCTTATTGGCGTTGCCATGTTTATTCTTTGGAGATTAAGCTACTCTCTTATAGTTGTTGCTTTGTCAATACTTGCTACCGCTATTTTTATTCTTATGAACAACGGCCTCAATGTAAATGATTTTTTTGTGAATGGTGGTTTACTATTAATTGCCGTTGCTCTATTTATGATTGTGTCCATAAAAACCCGTTACAACCTTACGGTGAAAGAGATAAAAGCTCGCTTAGCATTGCAAGCAAGCAATGAAGAAATACAAGCGCAAGCAGAAGAGATAAAAACCAACAACGAAAACTTAGAACTGTTAGTGAAAGCTAGAACACACGATTTAGAAAGAAAAAATAAGGCACTTGAAGAATACGCCTGGATTAACGCACACAAACTCCGCAGCCCAGTAGCAAGTATTTTAGGCTTGATGAACATTCTAAAGCGAGAAGAAGTAAATACAGAAGCAAGAATTATTATGAACCATCTTCAAGCTTCTACTGAAAAATTAGATGACGTAATTAGCTCGATAACAAAAACGATCGAAAGTGCTGACGATCTTGGTGAACCCATTATTAAAGAATATTCGCAATTATCGGGAACCGCAAAAAAGATTTAATTATTTCTCAAACTTGATCACTTTCATTGATCCGCCAGCCAACACCTTGGCATAATAAATCCCCTTCGGATAATCTCCCAAATTAAAGTGTGCTTCTCTATTCCACACCTCCTGAACAGTCAATTGCTGGCCCGTAGAATGGTAAAGAGTTACTTCTTTCCTTCCCTCTATATCGCCAAAGGAAACAGTGAACAAGTTTATGATTGGATTAGGGTACAACTCAATGTCACTGATATTGCTGGCGATATCTCCGGTTATTACAAATACTTGGTCGGCTGAAAAAGCACTTGTGCAATTATCAATTGTTACTTGTACTTTATAGGTGCCAGGCTGAGAGACAATCAAAAATTGACTGGTGATACCGGTGAGGAGAGCACCATTTAGATACCATTGGTTGCCATCCGCAACACCCGATGTATAGGTTGGCGTTAACGCGCTCGCATTGGAAACTGTTATAACTGGCTTGAGTGGTTTAATACAGAAGCTTTGATCTATTGATGGCGCAGCATCGATGCTTGCATTGCCGGCTTGCGATGCGGTGATTGTGACCTTGCCACTTTTTACCAATGTTATTTGACTTCCATTGATAGCTACTTTATTGGTAGGTGTGGCGGTATAGGTTACCGCAAGTGAAGCCGAGGTTGTAGCTGTTAACGTTATAGGGAAATCAGTAAGTGTCTTATC
>JANXRR010000481.1 GCA_025356795.1 Bacteroidia bacterium | reverse complement strand
CAAGTGTATCAACATGAAGAAGACACCAAACATGGCGATAGAACGCTAAGTATAATGTTAGGCATAAGAGGAACTTTTTTCTTTGTACAAGCGGTGTTTGCATTGGCAGTGTGTGGCTTTATTTTATATTTTAATTCTTTTTACTCCTCCCACTTTTCTTATGCTTTTTTAATTGCCTTGAGTCCTGTTCTAGTATTTTTTAGTTCTTGGTTTATTAAGGTTTGGCAAAATGCTGCAGAAGCAAATTTTTTAAACACAATGTGGCTTAATCTTATTTCGGCCGTCAGCTTAAACGGGTTTTTTATTTATTTATTTATTTCCACCAGTCACATTGGCCAATACTTCTGATAGTTAAAATGGCTTGCCATGAGTTTGATCAACAAGAAAAGTTGCCATTGGTTTTGAATGGAGCGCCAAATTGACGGCAATATTAGAAGTCCATTCGCTGCCAAAAAGTTTTTGGATTTGTCTTCCAGCCCAAAGTCTTTTTTCAAATAGACTTCTCCATGCATAGCTGTATTTCTGTTCCAATTGTGTTCTATCAAATGCAGTTTGATATGCCGAAATGATCAACTCACTTAAAATTTTTGAAGAGTGTATAGCCATTGCCATTCCGTTCCCACAAAGTGGAGTGATCATGCCAGCGGCATCTCCTGTCATTAAAACATGATTTTCTACGGGAGCCTTCGTTTCAAACGATAGTTCATTAATTGTTTCGGGGCGTGCGAAAAGAAATTCGGAGTTGTTGAAAATTGATTTCAAATAGGGATTTCTAAAAAGAATGTTTTTTTCTAACTCGGGGATATTGCCATACTTTTTGACATTGTCTCGGTGTGTTAAATAACAAAGATTTGTCTTTCCATCCTCTATGTTGCTAATGCCGCAATAGCCATCTTTAAAGTTGTGTAGGGAAATACGATTGGCAGGATGATCTGTTTTAATGTGATATTTAACGCCAACGTAGGGTGATCTTTTTTGAATAAAGTTTCTTTTTAAAACAACATCAATTTTAGATCGCTTTCCGTAACTGCCTATTACAAGAGGGGCTTCCAGCTTTTGTCTGTTCGTGTTAACATAAAATTTTTCGTTGATGAAATCAATCTTGGTTGCTTCTTCTCCCAATAAAAATTCAACACCGGCCTCCGTTGCTTTTTCAAATAAGAATTGATCAAAAGAATAACGACTAATGCCAAAGCCACCTAAATGCAGCGAAAGTGTCGCAGCCTTACCATTAACTGAAGTAAGTTGCAATTCGTTTATGTGAGGAGGAGAAAACTGTTCAGGGTAAAGCCCCAATGATTTTAAAAATGGAATCGTTTCATTCGAGATATATTCACCGCACACCCTATGGAATGGATAACTTTTCTTTTCGATAACTTTCACTAGAAAACCAGCGTTAGCAAGTTGAAACGATGTAATGAGGCCCGATATGCCTCCACCAATAATAAGTACGTTTCTCATGTTAATTAATTGTTTGAAATCTTACTAATGTTTACTTCCTAGTATAAAGGTTTGATTATCCTTGAACTCATTTGAATGGCTATCCGTTTTAAAACTATGAATGCAAAAATTGATTCTTCTAAGATAATGGGTGAGCTAAAAGTGCTTATTGTAGGAAATAACCCAATTGAGCTCAGTCGTGTTTTTGAAAATCTTCACAATGTGCAGGGCAATAAGCTAGTTACGGAGATTGCGTTCGATTTTAAGTCTATCCGAGAAAGATTGTTGACTTTTAAACCCAATTTTATTTTCATAGACGATAATATTGGCAAAGTTGAATTGAAAAACATGATTGGTTCGCTCGTTACTAGAAATAGAACAAAAAACATACCCATTACCGTTTTGAAGAATTCAAATTATCAGGAATCGGTAACTTCAGGCGTAATGAATTTTTTGCTCAAAGAAAATCTAACCCCTGACGCTCTTTATAAATCTTTTATTTATTCTTTGCAATTTATAAAGACCCATCAATATTTGCTGGAATCTTACCGCACAAGAAAAGGCCAATTAAAAAGATTTTTGAAATCTTAAATCTGACTTTCGAGATGAAAGCTTCTTTTCAATTTCACGCCATTACGAATAATTTCAAGAAAAATTTTGCGGTTTGGTTTAGAATTAAAAAAACCATTAATATTATTCAAATCTAGTTCGTTGGCAGCCAAACCATTAATGGTAACAAGAAGATCACCTACTTGCACATCTGCCCTTTCAGCTGTAGAATTTGGGCGCACATCACTTATTTCATATTTTCTGAGGCTCGAACCCTTTGCTTTAATTGTTAAGCCACTCAGGTTAAAATAGAAACTCTTTTTAAAGTTGCCGTTTTTCTTAACATAGATTTTTTCATGAGGGAAGTCAAAAATAACATCAAAACGATTGAGCACCTCACCTCCAATGGCACCATTTCGGAAAACGGTAGTGCTGTTTTTTAGGGTATCGCTATAACTGTTTAAATCTGGAAAGTTGGTAATGGGATTTAAGATCGAATATTTCCCCATTTTCAACGATTTGATTCTCCCAACATTGCCAGTAATAACACCACCAATCCCTCTTCCTATAATGCTTTTAAGGTGGCGTTTAGGGAGTATAATTCTATCGTCTGAATCTGGTTCTAGCATAATGCCGTGGCTAGCACCGCTATCTATAAGTAGTTTTACACTTAGTCTTGTGGTATCGTTCAATTCAACCTCTGTTAAAAGGTAGGGCTTGGTATCTTGCACAACCATTGCCAGTTTCTGGTATCTTTTACTTGGCTTAAAATGATCTGAATGCATTAAGATGAGTTGCTTGTTCGTATAATCAATCTGAACAATAAATCGACTAAAGATTTCGTATCCTAAAACTCCATGAATATCTGCTCCAAGATAATTTCGCAGTTCTAGGTAATCAGTCTCGAGCACCAGCATGGTATGCCCTTCCCCTCGCACACCTGGCAAATCCAAAGAAACATTGTTGGTAATATAAGCTTCAATTAATTTTTCTCCGCCCGGCCCTCCTATGACATATTTTTTTGTGTATTCAAGTTGGAGTATATCCGAATATGTTTTGTCTGTCAAAATAGTAGTTCGAACCCCAGTATCTAAAATAAATTTTAGAGGTAATTGATTATTAAGAATAACAGGAACAATAACTAAGTTATTCTGAATTTCGATGGGGATTTTTACTTTGTGCTGTCCATCTTTAAGCGAGAAGCCAAGTTGCTGCCCAAAACAACTAATGGAAAAGAATAAAAATATAACGCAAGAATATAATTGACCCATAGCTTCCTCTAAAAATAGTTATAATTTTTAGATGGCTACAAAGTATAAACGCCTAAACTAGAAAAGAGTTGAAAAGCTTTTGTGGGCTGCTCGATATTAAAAGTTCATCCAAGCTGGTTTGTTTCAAGAATCCCTCGGAAGCCATTTTTTCAAGAAGAAGTATAAACGGGTCGAAATAAGAATTGATATTAAGTAACGCAATTGGTTTTTGAATCAATCCAAGTTGCTTCCATGTTAAAATTTCCGCGAGTTCGTCCAGCGTTCCTAAACCTCCAGGAAGAGCCACAAAAACATCGGCAAGATCAGCCATGCGCATTTTGCGCTCATGCATACTAGCTACAATATGAAGTTCTGTTAAGCTGGTATGGGCCACTTCTCGCTGGTATAAAAAATCTGGAATTACTCCGATAACACTTCCTGAAGTTTTTAATACCGAATCAGCAACAGCACCCATCAAACCAACTTTGCCGCCTCCATAAATTAGAGTTGAATTGGAAGATGAAATTAGTAAACCTATTTCTTTGGCCGCATCTTCGTAAATGGAAGAGTTACCAAAAGAAGATCCGCAAAAAACACAGATGTTCATCAGCCTTAAGAGCAATCAATGTTTGATGTCGTGTTCGTTGTTGCTTACCTTGCTGTTAGGGAAAAGCCAAATAGATAGAATGGCTAAAATGAAAAGACCTATTACAATACCAAATACTGTCATAATTTTTTTTATTTGAAGAAGTAAAATTAAGCTTAGTAACTAAATTATTTTCAAAAAGCCACTTAAAAATGTTAAACTCGAAACTTATTTAATAAAAAGGCCTTAATCTATTTAATTAAAGAATAATGAAAAAAATTTTACTTGTATTGGGAGCAGTAATTGTTCTGGTTTTAATAGGGCTCATCTATTTTGGGGTGAAGAAAATGAAAACGGTGAGCCCCGAAAAGAGTTCAACCTATAAAACCAATGAGCTTGCCATTAAAGTAGAGTACAATAGTCCCTCAAAAAAGGGAAGGGAAATTTTTGGTGGTTTAGTTCCTTACGGCAAAGTATGGCGAACAGGTGCAAATGAGCCAACAACTCTTGAAACCAATCAACCATTAACTATTCAAGGTAAAAAACTGCCGAAAGGAAAGTACTCACTTTGGACTATCCCCAATGAAAAAACCTGGGCTATTATTTTTAATTCTGAGGTTCCTTTATGGGGAATTGGTTTTAATGGTAAAACCAATCGAGAGGCCACCTTTGATGTGGTAACAGTTGAAGTTCCGGTGGTAATTCAAGACAAAGAATTTGAGCAGTTTACTATTTCGGTTGAAAAAGGAGGTGAAGAAATAGAGTTAATCTTTTTATGGGACAAAACCTTAGTAGCAGTTCCTTTGCAAAATAATTAAGTTTAAAAAAAGATTTGATTCACTAGCGACATGATACAAGTAATTCCATCCATTGCAATTAGAAAGGGGAAAGTAGTTAAGATGCGAAGGGGAGATCCATCTAGCGAGAAGGAATACAATGAAAATGTGCTAGATCTTGCCAAACGTTTTGAAGATCACGGCATAGAAGTAATTCACCTTGTTGATTTAGATGGAGCCGAAAAAGGGAGCCCTCAAAACTACTTTGTATTAGAAGCAATAGCTGGACATACCAATCTGAAAATTGACTTTACAGGAGGCATTTGCACAGATGGTGACATACAAAATGCGTACGAATATGGAGCAGAATATATTACTGCTTCTAGCATTGCAGTAACAAATCCAACGCTTTTTGCTTCCTGGATAATTTCTTATGGAAGAGAAAAAATGACCTTAGGTGCCGATGTTACTGATATCGTTTCAAAGAAGATTGCCTTTCGTGGATGGCAAATGAAATCTGATATTATGTTCTTTGATCATTTACAATATTTTTACGACCGTGGCCTTAAATACGTCAAGTGCACAGATATTTCTCGCGATGGTGTATTAGAAGGGCCAGCTTTTGACTTTTACCAAGAAGTGATCAATAAATTTCCCGAATTCAAAATATTAGCCAGTGGAGGGGTAAGGGGTGTTGGTGATATTGATCGGCTTAATGATATGGGGATTTTTGCCGTAATTTTTGGCAAGGCTTATT
>JANXRR010000445.1 GCA_025356795.1 Bacteroidia bacterium | reverse complement strand
AAATTCGATGGCTTTTTCAATAGAATCTCGCGTGCCTTTTATGGACTATCGCTTGATTGAGTTCACACTAGGGCTACCGGAAGAATTTGTGTATTATCAGGGAGAAAGAAAACGGATTTTACGAAAATCATTTAGAGGTATTGTGCCCGATGCCATACTAGATAGAAAGGATAAAATGGGTTTCTTATCGGCAGAAGAGCGGTGGGTGAAAGAAGAGGGCAAAACTTGGTTTAATAGAGGTGTAAAAGAAGCAGCAATTAATTTGCCAACTTTTCTTTTAGAAGCAGATACGAATGAGTTGATAGATAAAATGCAACTTGGTGTCGTGCCTTTCAATTTTGATCCGTGGAGGATTATCTGCTTGAATACGTGGAGTAAATCAGTAACAAACAAGATATTTAAGTAATAGCAATTTGAAGGACGCAACAAAGCAGTATAAAGCACTCGTTTTTACATCTTGGTATCCTACCCCTGAAGCACCTTTCAATTCCACGTTTACTCAGCAGCAAGTTGAAATAGTAGAACAGAATTTTAATGCAAGGCAAGGCGAACGTTGGAAATTCACGGTTTGGCATCAGGCTTTTGAAACCGATATACCAAACCGGGTATTTCGGGACAAATACCAAAAACCCTATTCAAGGAATTCAAATGAATCAATAAAAGTTTTTTTTAATCAAGGCACTATCGTTTCACATCGTATACCCATTGATCAAGCTGATTTTCTTTTTTCTGGAATGAAAGCTACATGGGAAAAAGTTTCGGCTGAACTTGGTGGAGTTCCTGACATTATTTGGTGCATCACGTTAACAGGATTGATACAAGCTTCTTGGTTCTTTGAGAAAATGAATATTAAAATTCCTCTTATCCTTCAAGAGCACTCCGTTCCACTAACAATGCATATTCCCAATAGGCATAGAAGGGATAGTGCTAAGAAATATTTGCCTAAAGCTAAAAGGATAGTGGCAGTGGCCGAGCGTCAAAAGGAAGAGTTTTTATCATTGACCAACAAAGCTGTTGATGTTTTGTGGAACTGTGTGGATCCTGTTTTTTTTGAAAAAATTGCAGATAGCGATTTTGAAAATGAAATCGTATTTGTGGGAAGATTTTCAGTGCAAAAAGGAATAATGAGATTGCTAAAAGCATTCCGTCAATTTGTGATCATCAATCCTTTATGGAAGTTGAATTTAGTTGGTGATGGCTCGATGAGAAAAGAAATGGAACAGTACATCATAAACAATGCCCTTGAAGAGAAGGTGATCTTAGTGGGCATGCTTTCAAAGGAATTGATCATTCCGTACCTGAGAAATTCAGCGTTTTTTGTTCTTCCAAGTTTTTACGAAAACTGCCCAGTGTCACTGTTGGAAGCACAAGCGTGTGGCACGCCAAGTTTAGTAACCATTAATCATGCAAGTGAAAAAGTATTGCTGGAGGGGAACGGGATAGCAGTAGAAGACACTGGTGATGGAGCAGGGCTATTGAGTGGTTTTATAAAAATGAAGGCATGCTTGCATCAATATGATAGAGCGAAAATTCAGGAGCGCGCGAAGAAAGAATTTTCGCCTGAAGTGTTTGCAGATAAATTTCATGAAATAATGAATGAAGCCATTGATCATTCTTACGCCACATCGTGATTACCATGAAAACGGTTTTGATCATTGCCCACGAATGTGTACCCTATAATAGGCCTGGGTCTGTTATAGGCTCCCAACGACCCTTTCAATTTGCCAAGTATCTTAAAGAATTTGGGTGGAGAGCGATTGTGATTTGCCGCGATTTCAAATTGGAAGGAAGAGCAATTAACAATTGGAAAAGTCAGGTTGATCAAAATATCAATAAAGCATTATTGAAAAGTTCATCTGAACTATTTATCGCATTACCCTCGCTGCCTTTCGCCAATCAGGTTGATAGAATGTGGAGGAATGCGGTAATCATGGATGATAAAAAAGGCACTTTTTTATCTCACCCAGGGTTTTTTAATTCATTGAAAAGAAAATGGGCAACTTTTCTGAAATTAAGAACAGGCGACTACTCTGAAAATTGGATCGAAGTTGCATACTATGCCTGTCAAAAATTAAACTCGGAAACAAAAATAGATTTACTAGTAGCCGAGCATGGGCCAAATGCATCTCTATTTGTTGCCAGCAAAATTCATAAACAATTCAATATACCTTGGGTTATAGATTTCCGCGACCCTATCGATAGAGATTTCAAGCCACTTCAAAGGAAAATATTTAATTTGTGGACACTTCCTTCTATCCGTTCGTGCGCCCGTGTCATAAACGTTAATCCTTACTGGACATCTCTTGAGATGAAGCGATTCAATGCTAAAGGAATTACGCTTTTCAACGGCTTCGATGAAGCGGAATTTGCCGAATCAGTTCAATTTGCCGAACAACTCAGCGAATTGAAGATAGGGTATTTTGGTACCATTCAAAAGCCACAAGACATAACTCCTTTTATTGAGGCATTGGCTTTAATAAAAGAGAAGGAAGACATTAGATTTATATACAGAGGAAATTCTGTAGCTCAGGTGCAACAGATCGTAAATGGGCTTAATCTTCCAACCTCAATCTGCGAGCTAGCCGGGCAAGTGCCGAGAGAAGAAATTCTAAAACTATACCAAAGATGCGATATCTTACTACTTCTATCGCTCCAAGATGACAATGATATTTATTTTAAACAGGGATTGCATCCCGGTAAAACCTTTGAATATTTTGGTGCCAATAAACCTATTTTAGTTGTACCTGGTGATAATGGCATGTTGGATGCTTTAATCTTGGCTAATCACTCCGGTATGGTGGGCCGTACCTCGCAAGAAATAGCTCAATTGCTTCAGCAGGCATTAGTGAACAAAAAACAAGGTTTAAAGATTTTTGATTTTAATCCAACCTTCGAGGAAATTCAATTCTTTACTCGTAAAAATCAAACGAGATTATTGGCAGAACTTCTAGATGATGTTGTGAGAGAAAGCAAAAATTGTTTAAAAACAAAATCAATTGATCAAAATTAAATCATTAGTTAGCTTAACATGTGCGGAGTTTCAGCGTGCTTAACGGATAAAGAGCAGCGCAGAAATGCCTTTATTGAAAAGGCGATTGCTTTGCAGCATCATCGTGGTCCAGATCATGAGAGTGTTTGGACAGATGAGTTGATTTCTTTGGCACACAATAGACTTTCTATACTGGACTTATCAGAGGCCGGCTCTCAGCCTATGGTTTCTAGTTCAGGTAGGTTTGTTATGGTATTCAATGGTGAAATCTATAACCATCTTGAATTGCGCAAAAAGTTTTTGTCAACGCATACTTTTAAAGGGCATTCTGATACAGAGACCATACTCGCACTATATGAAAACTTAGGAGCGGATATGCTTCAGCAACTTGTGGGTATGTGGGCCATGTTGATTTGGGATACTCAAGAAAAAAAACTTTTCATTTCGCGTGATCGCTACGGCCAAAAACCTTTGTATTGGGTTCATCACCAACAGGCGTTTTTTTTCAGCAGTGAAATAAAACCTTTACTGCAAGTTGTTGGTCAATGCAACATCAATAAGCTAGCAGTTTCTGAATACTTGACTTTTGGAAACTACGATCACTTGTTTGATCGTACCTTCTTGGATGGAATCAATAGCTTTTTGCCAGCTCATTATGCAGAAGTGTCGTTAAGCTCAACTAGCATGGAGCCAGTAAGTTATTGGAATATCCAAGAAGTGCCTTACAAGGAGAGGCTCGCGTTTGGAAATGCAGAGGCCAGCAAACTCAAAGAGTTGGTGATAGATGCTGTGCAGTCGCAACTGTTATCCGATGTACCAGTGGGGGCTACGTTATCAGGTGGACTAGACTCCTCTATCATAGTTAGCTGCATAGCAGAACTAGGCTATAAAAACTTCCCTGTTTTCAGCGCACAATTTCCTGATTCAAAATTTGATGAATCAAAATATGTGGAAGCCCTGAAGGTGAAATATGGAAATTCTCTTCAAGTTATTTATGCTCCGGTACAGGAGATGAGTTTAAAAAATGATTTGAGTGAAGTTCTTTTTTGGCAAGAAGAACCCTTTGGCGATCCTTCGATTATAGGGCATAGGTTTTTGGTGAACGAAGCCAAAAAGGGGGGCATAAAAGTGCTTCTTGGCGGGCAGGGTGGCGATGAAGTATCTATGGGATATTCGTGGATGTACCAGCGCACCATGGCGCACGCTTTAGCTGCAGGCGATTGGAGAACGTATCTACAGTTTATGCGTGATGAAGATCAGGCAATAACTACAAGCATGCGTATGATGTTAGCAGGTGTATTTCCTTCTGTCGAGCATTGGGCAAGGATTCAATCTAGGACAAAACAAAAATCGTGGTTGAAAGAAGAATTCCGGCAAGAAACCCCGAAAAATGTTATGGGAAAAGTTAATCAGTTTATAGGTGTTTACCTGGAG
>JANXRR010000438.1 GCA_025356795.1 Bacteroidia bacterium | reverse complement strand
AGTGAAGAAGTTTCCATTTTAAACCCAACACCATGGTAGTTGGTGATTTGAATGGTGTCATCTTCTTTTAAATATTTGCGCAACTTAGAGATAAAAACATCAAGACTTCTACCCATAAAATAATCATCACTACCCCAGATTGCTTTTAGTATTTCTTCTCGCTTCAAAATCTTATTTTTATTTTCATATAGTAGTTTTAAAACACCGGCTTCTTTTTCAGTTAGATTTTTATTGCCAGAGGAATGACTTAATCGTAAATTTTTAAAGTCAAATAGATAACTGCCAATAGTGAATACCGCATCTGCTGCCTGAGTACTTTTTGTTCTTCGCAAGAATACTTCTATACGCAAGCAAAGCTCTTCCATGTTGAAAGGCTTTACTAAATAATCATCCCCTCCAGATTGAAAGCCAATAATCTTATCTTCCAACATTCCTTTGGCTGTAATAAATAAGATAGGAATATCATTATTTTTTTCCCTAATGGCTTTGGCTAACGAAAAGCCATCACGTTTTGGTAGCATAACATCTAACACACAAAGATCGTAGTGATTGCTTGTGAATTCTTGAAGGCCATCCTCACCATTAGTAATAAGTTTTACATCATACCCTTTTTGTATGAGATTATCTTTGATAACAAAACCCAGGCTTGGATCATCTTCTACCAGTAATAATTTTGATATCATATCAAAGGAAGTTGAATGGTGAAAGTACTGCCAACGGTTGGCTTACTTACAAGGCTGATTTTTCCTTTATGTGCTTCAACTATAAGTTTAACATAGCTTAATCCTAAACCGAATCCCTTTACATTGTGCACATTGCCGGTAGGTATTCTATAAAAGCGATTGAATATTTTTTTTTGATTCTCAGCTGAAATGCCGATACCGTTATCCATCACATGTAGTTTAAAAGTATTTTTGGTGGAAGAAGTAGTTACAACAACGTTAGGCGTTTGGACTGAATATTTTATGGCGTTATCCAAGAGATTGAATATCACATTGGTGAAATGAAGTTTATCAATAGTAAACTGATATGCTTCAGCCTGCAATTCTAAATGGATGTTGCTGTTCTTTTCAGTAAGCGAAATTTTTAAGTTGGTTATTGCTTCTCGAAGCAACTCATGAATATCAACCAATTCTTTTTTAAGGCCCACATCTTGTTTTTCCATTCTCGCCATTTGCAACACTCGCTCCACTTGCTGCTTGAGTCGGTTGTTTTCTGTTTGAATAATGGTAGCATAATTGAGCAGCCGCTCGGGGGTTTGAATGATAGAAGCCTGTTTTAACACTTCTGTGGATATGGCGATGGTGGATATGGGAGTTTTAAACTCATGCGTCATGTTATTGATAAAATCCCGCTGCACTTCCGATAATCTTCGCTGCTTTAGAATTACCAAAAGAGTATAGGCGAAAAAGAAAATGACAATTAATAACACAACTGAAGAAAACCCCCAAATGCCCATCTGGCTTATCAACGTAGCCTCTACATGTGGAAATTGAACACCGAAATAATAGCCATCATTCTGCAACAAAGGAATACTTTGCACAGCAAGAGAATTCACCGTTTTACGGGACGAAATATAATTGCCGCCTTCCATGCACTTATCCATGCAGTTGTAGGTGGCATATTCATAGTCATCGGAAATGTTTCTCTTCCTAAATTCTTTTTCAATGAGAACGCCCAACAAGTTATTATCTATTGGTGCGTTCATATTAACCGTAAAATAATTGCTGGAAACCTGTTCTACCGGATTCTTTTCTGAGTTGACAACATGATTAATCTGATACAATTGCATAGCCACTGCTTGTAATGCAATATTGACATCGCGATTGAATTGGTTTTCACGAAGATCAAAGGCTTTTCTTACCCAATACACTTGAATGATGGTAATTCCTCCAATGCTGAGTGCCGCTAATAAAATAATAAAGCGAAGGGTTTTTCGGTTCACCATTCAAAGATAATATGTATTAAAAAGAGCTTGCGAAAGTTTAACAAGTCATTAACATTTTTTAGACATTTGTTAACAGAATAGACCAAAATATTGTTTGAGTTTTGTATCAGTAATAATTACAACCTAATTTTAACCTTTAATACTAACTAATATGAAAAAGATTCTTTTCTTGCTTGCACTCAGTGTACTCACAAAAGTTGGTTACAGCCAACAAGTTACAGCCACCGCTAAAAGCGACTATGCCATAATTGAATGGGCAGAACAAAACCATGATTTCGGAAAAATTAAGCAAGGTCTACCGGTCGCGTTTGAATTCAAGTTCACCAACAAAGGTACCGTGCCACTTATAATAACGGATGCCCGTCCTTCATGTGGTTGTACTACTCCAGATTGGACAAAGTTGCCTGTGCCTCCAGGTCAACAAGGCTTTGTGAAAGCAACTTTTAATGCTGCTACCCTTGGCGGATTTGACAAGCCCATT
>JANXRR010000322.1 GCA_025356795.1 Bacteroidia bacterium | reverse complement strand
CTCCTATGCACAATACAAAGGCCTGGCATTAGATGAAGGAGTTGAACTGCTAAAGAAATTCGGTTTGGAATGTGTAAGGTATGAAGGGCAACTCGGCAACGTAACCAACATGATATAAAAAGCCAACACGTGTGCTGGCTTCTTAACATTTAATGTAAAAATTAAGCGTACTAACCTTTCAAGGCTTCCTCAATGTCAGTTACAAACTTTGCTGTAACTCCTTTGGTCTTCTTTGTAAGTTCTACTTTAAAAACTTGAAACGCACGTTTCAATGAATCAATTAAGCCTACAGGATTTTTGTCATGACTGTAACTTCCCAAACACCATTCAATGTCTGCTTGAAGTTGAAGATCTAACTTAAGCGCGATTAATTTTTCAAGTACAGCCATTGATACCGATTCAATATCTGGCGATGCTTTTACTTTTGAAGTCACTTTTTTCGCAGCAGCCTTCGATGCTGGCTTGCCTTCAACCTTAGTTGCAGGTGTAGAAGATGCTTTTGCCATTGCTTTTTTAATTTTGTTTTACAAAGGTAAGCTACAATTAATTCGGTAAGCAAATACTTGACTTACAAAAATTTACGCAACCGTTTGCCACTACATTTAAAGTGGAATTGCTTTCACGAAAGTACCCTGTTGATCAATGTAGACAGCATCAAAAATGAAAAAGATAGTTTGCTTCACGTAAAGCAGCGTTAACACAGACCTCGCTGAAATACATGACTATACTTTTTGATACAAGTGAAGGAGGGAAGTTGAAAAGATAAACTTTTGAAATGCGATTTGAATATAAATGAAGAAGGGAAGTAATCCTGGATTACTTCCCTTCACAAAAAGATTAGGATTACCTAATTACTTTTTTTTCTTAGCAGCCTTCTTTACTTTCTTAGCTGCTTTTTTTGCGGGTTTTTTTGCCATAGCGTTTAATGAATTTAAGTTTATTAATATGTTAAACGTATGCGAAAGGTATAATAAAATTTTATACTGAAAAAATTTTGACACTAATTTTTTTTAACATCGAAAAAAAATCTTGATGAAAAAAATATTTTTCATCATCAACATCATCATGGTTGATCACTTATAGTATGTTCACTTCTGTTGTTAATGTAACACCAAATTTTTCTTTCACTGATGAGGCAATGTCTTGCGACAATTGAAAAATTTCTTCCCCATTTCCATCTCCATAATTCACTAACACCAGTGCTTGATGCTGATGAACGCCAATGTTATTTATTCTTTTTCCCTTCCATCCACATTGTTCAATGAGCCATCCTGCTGGAATTTTAACATTCTGATTTTCAGTTGTATAGTAGGGCATAGTTGGATTAATGTTTTTAATAGATAGATACTGGTTATAACTGATGGTAGGGTTCTTAAAGAAGCTTCCCGCATTACCAATCAACAAAGGATCTGGTAGCTTATTTTTTCTAATGCTAATCACTGCATCACTGATAGATTTTATGTTTACATCAACAACATTTTGTTGATGTAACATGTCCTGTATTGCACCATAGTTGATACTTATGCGATGATTTTTTTTTGTTAGACTTAAAGTAATACTTGAGATAAAATATTTTTCTTTTAACTCTTCTTTAAAGATACTTTGTCGATATCCGAAGCAACATTCTTCTCTCGTAAATGAAATAATCTTGCCCGATGACACATCTATTACTTGAACTTCTTCAATTACATCTTTAATTTCTACTCCATACGCGCCAATATTTTGTATTGGCGCGGCACCCGTAGTGCCAGGTATAAGAGATAAGTTTTCAACACCGCCCCAATTATTATTGATGCAATATATCACTAGGTCATGCCAAGCCTCACCAGCATTAACTTTTAGAAGTACTCTCTCATAATCCTCATCTATTATAGTCATTCCTTTTATTTCAACTTTAATGACAAGTCCATCAAAGTCTTTGGTAAAAAGAATATTACTGCCTCCACCTAGCAACAGTATTCTTTCATTTCTATAAACAGGATGAGATAATAGTTCTTTGTATTGATCAGTGCTGGTTATAGTGCACATGTAATTTGCATTAGCTTTAATTCCGAATGTATTGAAAGACTGTAGCGAAACGTTTCTTTGAATTTGTATCATTGTGATAGCAAAGAAGAAAATTCTTACTGGATTTTAAAATATGCTGTTACCAATAATAAACTGGTTCTAAAAGACTCCATAATTCTCGGCAAAAAATGGCCGGTTAAAATTTCACCTACAGGTATAGCAATTGATGATGCTGCACAGATTCTATACACCGTAACAAAAGAAAATAATTCATTATATATTATCAACCTTGCCAATAAGGAAGTTCAAAAGAAAATTGAATTGGGTGCAGAAGCTTATGCCTGCCTGCTTTCGGCCGATAAAAAAACGTTATTCATTTCTCTCTGGGGTGGCGATAAATTATTATTGTTTGATGTTGCAACACAATCCATAAAAAAAGAAATTCCTGTTGGTGATAATCCCAATGAAAT
>JANXRR010000310.1 GCA_025356795.1 Bacteroidia bacterium | reverse complement strand
TGCCACTTATGCTACAAAAGTAGTTAGCTTAACTTCTGGCAGTCTAAGTTTTGGTGAAGGTGGAGTTCTTTACCGTGCCGGCATGGGCTCTCCTGGTCAAAACGCATTCCAAGTGGTTCGTGTAAAGCAAGGTGATCCGCTCGGACAACTTTGGGGTGCTGTATATGATGGGGTGAATGCAGATGGAACTTATAAATTCAAAGATATTCTTGGTGATGGAAATACTGCGGGAAGTGATGATGCTCATCGTGCTGTAATAGGTAATGGAATGCCAAAAGCAACTGTTGGATTCACCAACTCCTTTACCTACAAGCAATTTGATTTAAGCATTTTCCTAAATGGTTCTTTTGGTCATGATTTGTTGAACAGCTATAGAGCTTTCTATGAGAACAATGAGTCTACCACCGTTGGGAATTATAACATTGTGAAAACTAAGTTTTATGATCCTAGCGTGACTAAGGCTGCGGTAAACAGCTATCATGTGGAAAAGGCAACTTACTTGCGTTTAAATAATGCATCTTTAGGTTATAATTTTAAGATGAAGGCTGGTTCGCCAATTCGTAACTTTAGAATATTTGCTTCTGGTCAAAACTTGTTTACTATAACAAATTATACCGGAGTTGATCCTACTGAACGATTTGGAGATAGTGAAAATCTTATTAATGGAATACCAGATGGTCTTGCTGGAGGTATTGAAAGAAGAACTACTTACTTCACTACAAGAACTGTAACATTTGGATTAAATCTTGGTTTTTAAAAACAAAGGATTAACAATATGAAAAAGACATTTTATAAAAAATTTATGGCGATTGGGTTAGGGATATCCTTCCTTACCTTTTCATGTACCGATCTGAATGAAAAGTTGTATGACAGGGTAACTGCCGACAACTTTTTCAAGACGAACGATGAGTTTATCGCTGCCCTTGGGCAAGCATACTCCAATTTCGGAGGCTTAGGTAATCACTCCAACTTATGGTCAATTAATGAGTTAACATCCGATGAACTAGTAATCACTACCAAAGGTGGTGACTGGTATGATGGTGGAGTTCTACAGCAATTGCACTTACATACTTTTACTTCAGACAATGGTTTCTTTAACAATGCCTGGGGCTTTATGTATGGTGGTGTAAATACATGTAACCGACTAATTGCGCAATTTGAAGGATTAAAGGCGGGAGGTAATAAAGATGCTGATGCATTTATTGCAGAATTACGTGCCGTGCGTGCCCTTTGGTATTATTGGATTATGGATGGTTTTGGAAATGCTCCACTTGTTATTGATTTTAAATCAGCAGAGCCACCAGCAAATTCAACTCGTCAACAGATATACACTTTTGTAGAAAGTGAGTTAACAGCTGTTATTCCATTGCTTCCTACGGTTAAAGATGCTTCCACTTATGGTAGAATGACTAAGTGGGCTGCTCTAGCGCTACGCTCCAAAATGTATTTAAATGCTGGTGTTTACACTGGCACACCTCAATGGCAAAAAGCTGCTGACGATGCAAAAGCGGTTATTGATGGTGGTAAGTATGGCTTAGAAGGAAGCTATGCTGACAACTTTGCAGTAAACAATGCAGGTTCTAATGAAAACATTTTTGTATTTCCTTATGATAAGGTTTTCGCAGGTGGATTCAATTGGCCAATGATGACACTGCATTATGCTAGCCAAGATGTTTATAAATTCACAGCTCAGCCTTGGAATGGTTATCAAGTAGTGGAGGAGTTCTACAATTCATATGTTGACCCTGCACAAAATCCTGGCCCTCAAGGTCCCGTTTGGTTAGGCTTAACTAAAGACGCTAATAAGGATAAGGTATCTGATGATATGGGAACTGTAGATGCTCGTTTAACTAATTTTGTTGTTGGCCCTCAATATAAAGCTGACGGAACACAAGCACAAGACCCAGGTTTTGAAGGACCTACAACAAAGCAGCCCGATCCAGATGGTTCAGGTTTGATTTTTACTCCTAAGATTAATCAATTAGGTCCTGATGCTTGGAGACAAAGTGGTGCCCGTATTGGTAAATATGCCTATGAAGTAGGCGGAACCCCTAACATGAGCAATGACTTTGTTATTCTTCGCTACTCAGATATTCTTTTGACAAGAGCAGAAGCTTTGTGGAGATTATCAAATTCTAGTTCTGAAGCCCTTGCTTTGGTAAATCAGGTAAGAAGCCGTGCAAAAGTTACAGCTTTCACATCTCTTACTTCTGATAACCTTATGGCTGAACGTGGAAGAGAGATGTTTGCAGAATTAACACGTAGACAAGACATGGTTCGTTTTGGTACATTTGGAAACAAGTATGGCTTTAAAACTGCCGCTGATGGTAAAGCAACTCTTGCTCTTTTTCCAATTCCTAAGCAACAATTAGATGCTAACAAAAAGTTAGTTCAAAATCCTGGTTATTAATTTAGACAAGGAATTATAAAAAAGAGGCTGTCTTGTAAAGGCAGCCTTTTTTTTTGAACCCTATTATTTATTTCATTGAAATTTACTTTTACTTTTGATACATCTTTATTCAGCGTGAGGGACTTGAGGTTTTGTATATTAGTTCTAGCTTGTTTAAGCACTTCGTGCAAGACAGCAGTTGAGCGGGTTGATTCTCTTTTTACATTAAAAGAACAAAATACAACAGGGATTAACTTTTCAAATGACCTTATCTACACAGAAACATTAAACCCATATACGTTTAAAAGCTTTTACAATGGAGGGGGTGTGGGCTTGGGCGATTTTAATAATGATGGCTTGCTCGATATATTCTTTGCTGGAAATCAAGTTTCAAATAAGCTTTATCTTAATAAGGGAGCGTTTCAATTCCAAGATATTACCGAAAAAGCAGGACTTCAAACCAAAAATGTTTGGACCACTGGAGTAAGTGTTGTAGACATTAACTCAGATGGTTTGCTTGATATTTATCTATGTAAATCAGGCCCCCCTGAAGGAATCAAAAGGTCAAACGAATTATTTATCAATCAAGGAAATTTAACTTTTACGGAAAGCGCAAAGGAATATAATCTTGATTTCACTGGGTTATCAATCCACGCTGCCTTTTTTGATTTTGATAAGGATGGGGATCTCGATTGTTATCTGTTAAATAATTCCATTCGTTCCGTAGGGGCGTTCGATTTGCAAAAAGATCAACGCAAAATTCCAGATGCTAATGGTGGGAATAAACTATTAAGAAATGATGACGGAAAATTTATTGACGTAACTATAACAGCAGGTATATTCTGTAGTAAGATTGGATTTGGATTGGGTGTGACGGTAGGTGATGTTAATAATGATGGTTGGCAAGATATGTACGTATCCAATGATTTCTTTGAAAGAGATTATCTATATGTAAACAATCATGATGGAACATTTACTGAGTCGCTGGAGAATTATTTTCGCGAGATAAGTATGGGATCAATGGGTGCTGATATGGCCGATATTAATAATGATGGATTGCCCGAAATTTTTGTAACAGAGATGCTTCCCGAACATGACGAAAGACTCAAAACTAATTCCCAGTTTGAAACCTGGGATAAACATAAAATCAGTGTTGATCAAGGATACTTCCAGCAGTTTAGTCGCAACGCACTTCAATTGAATAATGGAGATGGAACCTTCTCTGAAATATCAAGATTGGCTGGCGTAGCGGCAACCGATTGGAGCTGGGGAGCTTTAATTTTTGATATGGATAATGATGGCCTCAAAGATATTTTTGTGGCTAATGGTATTTACAAGGACTTGATTAATCAGGACTATGTGAATTTTATTGCCAACCCCGATTTTGTTAGAGATATTTTAAGAAGAGAGAAGAATGTAGTCAAAAGATTAATCGACTCAATACCGTCAAATAGAATTTCTAATTATGCGTTTAAGAATAATGGGGATTTATCTTTTACTAATAATGCCGAAACATGGGGACTTGGTGAGCCTTCATTTTCAAATGGCTCTGCCTATGGAGATCTAGATAATGATGGAGATCTTGATTTGATAATTAATAACATAAATATGCCTGCTTTTATTTACGAGAATAGATCAAAGCAACAAATAGCCAGCGCTCATACGATAACCTTGAAATTGAATGGAGAAGGAAAAAATACATTTTCTATAGGCACAAAAGTTACCTTGTTCATGCAGGGTAGAATTCTTTATCAAGAAGTTTCGCCCATGCGCGGGTTTATGTCTACAGTAGATACGCGATTATCGTTTGGACTAGGCGAAAGATCTTCAATAGATTCTATAAAGGTGGAATGGCCAAACGATAAAATAAGCATATTGAAACAAGTGGAGGCAGACAGACAAATTGAGTTATATCAGAAAGATGCTACAGTTTCAAAATATTCTGCAAGTGAGTATGCTACTGCTAAAGTGTTCTCTCCTATAAAAATTAAAGGAGTTGATTTTAAGCATGAAGAAAATGAGTTCAGCGATTTTGATAATGACAGGCTTCTATACAACATGATTTCCAATGAAGGACCATGCACTTGCTCAAGTGATGTAAATAATGATGGGCTTGAAGATTTTTATGTTGGTGGTGCGAAAGGGCAGGCTGGAGCGCTCTATATTCAAACAACAGCAGGTGGTTTTGTTAAAACTAAGCAACCCTTTATTGAAAAAGATAAAGATTCTGAAGACACTGATTGTATCTTTTTTGATGCAAACGGTGATAAGAAACTCGATTTGTATGTAGCAAGCGGTAGTAACGAGTTTTCTTCCAGTTCAGCAGCTCTTTTAGATAGACTTTATATCAATTCAGGAAATGGATTGTTTACCAAGAGTGATCAAATTTTAAATGGTTTTGAAAGTACCGCTACTGTTTCCGCGGAAGATTTTGATGGTGACGGTGATCAAGACTTATTTCTGGGATCCCGATTGATTCCCTTTTTTTTCGGAATACCCGCTTCTGGATTTATTTTGAAAAATGATGGACGAGGGAATTTTACTGATGTTACATTAGAGGTAGCTCCTGGCCTTGCAAAGATAGGGTTGATAACCGATAGCAAATGGATTGATGTTAATAGGGATAAATTCCCTGATTTGCTCGTGGCAGGCGAATGGATGCCGTTAAAATTATTTGTCAATGTTTCAGGAAAGCTTTTAGATAAGACTCAAGAGTATGGGTTAGCTAATACAAATGGATGGTATCATTCAATTTCAGTTGGTGATTTTAACAACGATGGGTACATCGACTTTTTTGCCGGAAATCATGGGTTAAATTCAAGATTTAAAGCTTCAGAAAAAGAACCCATAGAATTGCACATCAACGACTTTGATCAGAATGGAACAATAGACCATATCTTTACTCATTATGATCAAGGAAAATGTTACCCCATGGCCCTTCGGCAGGATATTGTTTCACAGATACCCTCATTAAAAAAGAAATACTTACACTTTCGTGATTACCAAGGAAAGGGATTAGAAGAAATGTTTACTCCTCAACAACGAGAAAAATCAATTGTGTTGAAAGCAACTACTTTTGAATCCTCACTTTGGTTAAATACAGGTAAGCAATCATTTGAAAAGAGTACGCTTCCTTTAAATGCGCAAGTTGCTCCCATTTATGCATCACTAGTCTCCGATTTTGATGGAGATGGTAATCTGGATATTTTAATGGGAGGTAATTTATATAGAGCCAAGCCCGAAACCGGAATTTATGATGCCAGTTACGGACTTTTATTGAGAGGAAATGGAAAAGGAGACTTCGAAGCCTTATCTTCGCAAAAATCTGGAGTAAAGATAAAGGGTGAAATCCGTAGCTTAAGCTCTATACCTTATAAAGGTAGACATTTGGTGATTTTAGGTAAGAATAATGAGAGACTCGAATTTTTAAAGTATTAATCTAAGGTATGAATCGATTTATTTATTTTAGTTTAGTTGTTGTAATTTCTTCTTCACTGATTAGCTGTGATAAATTAAAAGAAAAAAACACTCGGAGAAATTACGACAGCCTTTTTTTAGGGTTCTCTTTAGGGATGGAGAAAAAGGCATTTTATGATTTGTGCACGTCCTATAATCAGAAGAAACTATTTACACATGGCCCCACTAATCAAAGTGTCGAGTACTTACTCACTAATGAAACGAAGAGCAAAGTTATAATGAGATTCTATCCATCCTTTGAGAACGATAAAATCTATGAGATGCCCGTTACATTTACTTATGAAGCTTGGGCTCCATGGAATAGACAGTTTCAATCGGATTCATTGCTAATTGATATGGTTAAGGTTTTTAAAAAATGGTATGGCAATGAATTCCAAATTGTCAATCATAAAACAATGGGCACTATTTACGCTAAAATGGATGGGAAGCGGAGAATTAATTTATTTATTAAAGACGATCAGTTTGTTCAAGCAGTATTTACCGATCTTGAAGTAGAAGATCAAAAAATAGAGAAGGCAAAAGCAAAGCCAACCGAATAAGCTAACGATTTCATTTTTGAAAAATTTAATTAATTCCTATTTCTCTGTTTTCCTCATTTTGAATGGATTATTATTTTTTTCTGGATGTACTGATCACGGAAAAGAATCCCAGACCTTATTTCAAAAAATTAATAGTACCGAAAGTGGTATTGAGGCTGCCAATAAACTTACGTTCGACAGTAAATTTAACGTATACACCTATCGCAATTTCTATAATGGTGGTGGTGTAGCGCTGGGTGACATCAATAATGATGGCCTCCTCGATATCTATTTCTCGTTCAATATGGAAGAGAATAAACTATATCTAAATAAAGGAAATTTTCATTTTGAAGATATTACTGACAAAGCCGGGGTTATAGGAAAGGGG
>JANXRR010000301.1 GCA_025356795.1 Bacteroidia bacterium | reverse complement strand
TGCCTCTGGTGAAATTGAGTATTGGCTAGATAACAAAAAAAATTTAAATGAGCGAGGGTTCACCTTCGAGCAAAAATCCTCCAGCGTTAGAGTGCTCAGTTACTATTCAAAAGTGATTTATGGCGGTATGATTCATGGTCTGATGAGAAGAGAATTGACCAAGGCAATAAGTCTTAGGCAAGTCATTGGAAATGATTATCACTTTATCGCAAACCTTGCCTTTCTTGGGGAAATCTAGCACTTTGAATTTATAGGATATCACAAAAATTTCGGTGGTACCTCGAAAGACTTTAAACAATACGCAAGTCAAATCGGAGATTCTAATTTTGCTGGATGCTTCCCACATGTAAAAATGGCTTATGATGCATTCGCGGAAGTTATGTATCGCTCTACCATATATTCTGACATGCCAATTTATTCAAAGTTTACACTTGCAGTCTCCGTATTTTCAGGAATGCTCCTTCATTTTTATGGTGGAATTTATCCACTCGTAATAGGCGGTAAAATCAAACGACTCATACGGAATACATTGCTTCCAAAACTCCACAACAATTTTTTTTCATAAGCAAGCTATAGGAATCTTGTTGATGATCGCCATCATTAAAACGAGATGATAATGATCATTGATGATACTTTTTTAAATATTCTTATTTGCTAAGTCAAACAGAGTTTTAAGTAGAAAAAATATTCATTGAATTTATGAAAGCAGTAATTTTTGCAGGAGGTTATGGAACAAGAATAAGTGAAGAAAGTGGTGTGCGCCCTAAACCTATGGTAGAAATTGGTAATAAGCCAATTTTATGGCACATCTTGAAAATTTATTCCCATTATGGAATTAATGATTTCATTATTTGCTGCGGTTATAAATCCTTTCTCATCAAAGAATACTTTTCAAATTATTTTTTGCATTGTTGTGATGTCACATTTGATTTACGGAATAACAAAATGGAATTTCATAATAATCATACTGAATCTTGGAATGTCACCCTAGTTGATACCGGTGAGAATACAATGACGGGTGGTCGATTAAAAAGGGTTAAAGAATATATTGGGAATGAGACATTTTGCTTAACGTATGGCGATGGTGTAACAGACGTTGATATTTCTAAATTGATCACGTTTCACCAAACACATGGAGGTAAGGTAACCTTAACAGCCGTGCAGCCAGCCGGTAGGTTTGGTGCTTTTACATTGGGTAAAGAAGATGTTAAAATAAAGAATTTTAAAGAAAAGGATTTAACATACGATACACCTTGGATTAACGGTGGCTTCTTTGTTTGTGAGCCATCAGCAATAGATCTTATAAAAGATGATTTCATCAGCTGGGAGCGAGAGCCGCTTGAAACATTAGCGTTAACAGATGAACTTTTCGCATATAAACATCACGGATTTTGGCAGTCTATGGATACCCTTAGAGATAAACACTACTTAGAAGAAATTTGGAAATCAGGCAATATTCCATGGAAGCACTGGAGTTAGTTTATTACTTAAAAAATTTACGTTCGCTTACCAACAAATAGAAACGCTAATAGAAAACTTTATTATGAAAATTATTATTCTAGGAAATATGGGGTACGTAGGTTCAACTGTTGTTGAGCAATTAAGAAACACGTATCCATCGGCAACACTAATAGGTTATGATACTGGATTTTTTGCTAGTTGTTTAACAAATACCGATTTTCTTCCCGAAAGAAAATTGAATCAACAACATTTTGGTGATATCAGAAATTTTCCAGATTCAATTCTTCAAAATGCAGATGTGGTAATTAATCTTGCTGCAATATCTAACGATCCAATGGGAACTCGTTTTGAAGAGGTTACAATGGATGTTAATCATTCGGCTTGTATTCAAATTGCAAAACGAGCTAAATTCTTTGGAGTTAAATCATTTGTATTTGCTTCTAGTTGCAGCGTTTATGGTGCAGCTGGCGATACAGCTAAGAATGAAAATGCGGGTGTAAATCCGCTGACTGCCTATGCGCGCTCAAAAGTTTTTACCGAACGTGATTTAGAACCTTTGGCTGATAAGGATTTTACAGTTACGTGCTTACGTTTTGCTACTGCCTGCGGTATGAGTTCACGGTTGAGATTAGATCTTGTTCTCAATGATTTTGTCGCTTGCGCTATTGCATCAAAACAAATTTCAATCTTAAGTGATGGAACTCCTTGGCGGCCTTTAATTAATGTTAAAGATATGGCAATTGCTATTGATTGGGCGATTGGGCGATCTTCTTCAGATTCACAATTTTTGTCTGTAAATACAGGAAGTGAAGCTTGGAACTAT
>JANXRR010000294.1 GCA_025356795.1 Bacteroidia bacterium | reverse complement strand
CTTAGGGTTTGGCTAACATCGAGGATTAGCCTCACAGCTGACGAAGAGTGGAAAGCACACTACACATACCTTGTCAACCAAATAAAATCTTTACAGGATAATCCAAAAGAGTTTAAACCCGAAAAGTTAATGTCTCCTCCTCCAGGGCAACCAATTGGTATGGAGGTAGACTTTTGTGGAAATTGATTCGTTGAGTACGTATGAGACACATCTTTTTATTTTCACTTCTACATATAAGCGCAGCCATCTATGCTCAAAAAGATTGCGTGTTGCGAAAAGAAAAAGACAGCATTAAGGTATATACCTGCGATAATGATAACTCTAGATTTAAAACCATTAGGGCAACAGTAATAATGAATGCCACACTTTCGCAAGTAGCATCGGTGATTATGGATGTGGAGAAGTATGTTGACTGGCAGTTCAATACTATCAAGTCCGAAGCGTTAGAAAATTCAATTTCAGAAGATGTTACTTTTTATTCGGAAGTAAAAGCCCCCTGGCCAATTGCCAACCGTGACCTTATAATTCGAATACAATTGAATCAGGATAAACAAACCAAAGTGGTAACCTTAACTTGTAATAGTTTGCCCAAGTATCTTCCAGAAAAAAAACCGATTGTGCGTGTTCCTTTTTCCAAAGCTTTGTGGACGTTAACTCCTTTATCATCAGCGAAAGTAAAAATCGATTATTCAATTGAGATAAACCCAGGTGGAGCGGTGCCTCCTTGGATGGTTAACATGGTCTGCGCCCAAGCTCCTTATGAGTCCTTCCGAAATTTCAAAGCAAGGCTAGCTTCCAAAAAGTATAATAATAAAATAGCTGTTACTGTAAGTAACTATTGAGAGGAATAAAAGTTAAACAATTAAAAATTCGTTCATAATTCCCGACTATGTTTGGTATCTATTCTTAACCTATCTTCACAGAAGTCATTGTCAACGATCCACCTACTGCTTTATCGTTAAAAAAAGAGATCGAATCATTTTTTTCTTGTAATCCTAGAGAATAAATCAAAGGTAAATAATGCTCGGGTGTGGGTATTGCCATAAGGGCTTCCTTACCAAGACTTTTATAATTTATTAATTGCTTATGTTCTTGATTTACGATTAGGTTTTTGAAATTTGTATTCATCTCATTAGCCCAATCAAAGCCCCGCTCGATTTTTATCATGTCCCAAGACATAAGCCTAAGATTATGCACCATGTTTCCGCTGCCCATGATGAGTACCCCTTTTTTTCTTAGCGCAGATAATTCTTTTGCCAGATCATAATGATAATCTGCAGCTTTGGTGTAATCAATGCTTAGCTGAAGCACGGGTATTTTTGCTTCAGGATACATGTGGCGAACGACTGTCCAAGTGCCATGATCAAGACCCCAATCATGAGCTAAGTGGACAGAAGTGGAATGTACAAGTGATGCTGCTTCGGCAGCAAGAAAGGGGCTTCCGGGAGCCGGATAATGCACTGCAAATAGTTCTTTAGGAAAGCCTCCAAAGTCGTGAATGGTTTCGGGGTACTCCATCGCGGTAATGTGTGTGCCTTTTGTATACCAGTGAGCAGAAACAACAATAACTGCTGTAGGTATAGGTATTTCTGTTGCCATTTTTTTCCACCGCTCACTGAACTCATTGTATTCAATGCCATTCATTGGCGACCCATGACCAATAAAAAGTACGGGCATGGTGTAATTTAATATTGGCAGTGTTTGGTTGAAGTTTCTAAAGTCTTGAGTGGTGAGCATGTCTGATTCAATTTATTGTAATACACTACCAACATGTATTCGTGAATGAAAGTTCTTTAGTGTAACATTAGAATGTTGCTCCCATGTAGTACGATATCGATAGTCGAAGTGAGGCGTCATTGGAGGAACGAAGCAATCTCACCGGTAAACATAAGGATTCCGTTTGAAGGATAAAAAATTGATGTGATAGTTAAACTTTCCCGGAGTCCTTGGTGATTCGCCATAAGGTTTGATATCACTGCAAATAAAAAGACCCACGTGCTTGCACATGGGTCTTTTTACAGTTGATATTTATCGCTAACCTATTCCTTCACTACCATTACTTTCTTACGGATTACTTTTTTTGATTCTCCATTCAATTGAATAATATAAATTCCATTGGAGAGCTCTTCTGTAGTAATTTTTGTACTGCTC
>JANXRR010000277.1 GCA_025356795.1 Bacteroidia bacterium | reverse complement strand
TTAAAAAATAAATGCAATCTCTTGTCTATACCTTGGTGCAATGCTTTGGCTAATTGCCATAGGCTGTATTACCCTAAAGGAATGTAAATAGAAATAACCCCTACGGGGATTAGAATAAAAAAGGTGCATTTATTAATCTACATAAACTACTTCATATTAGATTATATATTGCACTTTTTTATTTTACTATGGCGTAGCTAAATACTATCAATATCAATTACCAGTATTAGATTACATATTGCACTTTTATATTACTATGAAAAAACAAATCTCAATCCCAGCGGAGCGTATGGTTTTTGTTTTATTTTTTATTCAATACCTATCGGAGGCCAAACAACTTTTTGCACTTTTTAAAAAAATATTTTTTTGGCATATTCATACCTCAAAAAAACACTGATTTTTTTCAGGGCTTAAGAAGGGCGGTAACTCACTTATTGAAACCATTTTTTATATTGATAAAGGGAGGATTCCTACAATTGGTAGGACGGAAGGGTCATCTACCGAACACCATCAAGTAAATGCAGTAAAAACGAGGTTTTGAATATAAAAAACACAATAAGCCAACGGCTATACCCCTCTACAAACGTGCTTCTATACCTCCTTATAGTAACCGTTATTATGCTTTTAGAACGCAATACAATTGATTATGGCGTGATATTTATTCTAAAGACACTATGAAGGCAACAACACTTATACTCACGCCAGCTCAAGCTAAAATGCTTTTATCGAAGCTGCCTGTTAACTCAGCAATAACTCTTAAAGTAAAAGATGCAAATAGAATTATTAATAGCGGAAAAAAGAAAACAAAATAAAACCCTGTTTATGGCTTTACGTATTTGTAAACGTATTTTTTGCCTACATACCAATCAAAGGGCTGGACGGAGCCACCTTGCCCATCAGCATTCGCCACGCCCAAATGTCTGCCAATTGGATTGCCTAGAATAGCGTTGTTATCTGCTGACCACATCATGTTATCATACTGTGTCAAGGCCGTTGGTTTGGTTTTTCCTACCTTGATGTAACCACCTCGTATCGGATTATCACCAGTAAAATTATTGCTGGAATACATTAACGAATCAATTATGAATGTCAGCGTGTCATTGCTTTTCATTTTAAAAGGGTAATCAATTTGGTTTCCTACTTGTGCAAAGTTCGCAATGAAGTTAATGCTTTGACCAGAGAGAACGGATATGTTGGTTTTAGCGTAAAATATCTTTTGACCGTTTAAAAGTATTCTCATGTTCAACGTGTCGTATTTATAATTGAAAGCTGAGGTCGCTGGGGCTTCGAGTTGAATTGTGAACCATGTCGTGTCACCAACCGCTGTGTTGGTGTTTGTGGGAGTTGTGGTATTGGTTGGTGCTGAGGTATTATTAGATGTTGAAGAAGCTGTCGATGTGCTTTTCTTTTTGCATGATGAAAAGGAAAAAACGGCGATTAAAATGATAAGTAGATTTTTCATAGCGTTGATTTTATTTATTGCTTTTAGTGTCACAAAATTTCTGACAGTTGTCTTTTGTTTTGAATTTATAAGCTCTTAAGTCTTGTAATTCTTCATCTGCAAATTCTCCATAATTTACTTGAGGGTTTTCGTTGGTGCTGAAATATATTTGATAGATTAAACCGCCATTTTTCTCTATTGGAAAAATTGGTTCATCCGTTATAAAATCAAAGAGTGTATAATCCTTATCCCAAAAGACGTTAACATAATCCTTTCTGCTATCTGGATTTCTTTTTACTTCAACTGGTGTTTCTTTTTCATAAGAAGAATTTATACTATCCTTAGAATTATTGGTTGAGGTATTTTCTTCTTTATTATTTGATTCAAATTTATTTGGTGATGGTGTTTCGTTCTGATAGGAAGAGTTTACCTCTTGTCTTCCTTCCGTGATTTCTTGTTCAGTTAATTCAGTTTTATTTGTATCATCATTTTTAACTTTCCTTTCAACCCATCCATTATGATTTCCTGTATAAGAATTGGCTATGCTAATTCCAATTAGTAACAGTACAAAATTTATCGCAATGAAAACAGTTATCCTTGTACTTGCTGTTTCATATTTCGTTATTAGGTATTTGTATATAGCATTACCAAATAATAAAAATAACAGATGAATAATCAATGAAGTAACATTCAATCCAATTATGGTGTTAATTGTACTTTCAGCACAGGCCATCCATAACACCGTTAAAGCAAGCCAACCTTTACTACAATCGTATAAAAAATAAGTTGCCAATAGAACACCTAAGAAGTGAAATATTTTATTTGCAGCACTATATCTTTAGACGAATGTGCCATAGTTGTTGACTACCTGGTATCCCTCAACCCCGCGCTGGGTGGCAAGGTCCAGCGGCCATATACCGCGTTCCCTGCTTCTAAGTTTCACCGTAGCCATCAAGCTGCCTTCCTCTCTTGTTCAGCATTGCAAGCAGTGATATTGGTATAGATGTTATGGTAGGGCGGGAGGGCCATAAACCC
>JANXRR010000246.1 GCA_025356795.1 Bacteroidia bacterium | reverse complement strand
CCACATTTCCCAAATCCTTGTAAAAATTATTGAGCTTCTGAACGTGTGTCCAGCGATGATAATTATTTATGGTTGTATCTAGGGTGTAGTAAACTTGATTATTATTGAAAATATTTTTTTCTGTAGTCCATAAAGTAGTTGCCGGGCCATACACATTGTGCGTAGAATCATCAATGATTTTGGAACCTACACGTGGCCCTGTAGGCTGGGCAAGGCTTGCAATTGCCGAACTCAACACTAATAAACAAAAGAGTAAACTGTTTTTAAACACGAGCAAAAATACAAATCAAATAACCAATTACGAATTACCTATTGTGACTTACCACTGAATTTAAAATAATGGTATCAAAATTCTGGCCATCATTTATAAAGTATGTTTTAATCGGCAAATAAAACCAAGGTGTAGAGTCAATGCTGCTCTGAAATTTTTTATCAATAAGTTTTACCCTGTCTTTTTCCGTTGTTAAAATTGAAACTTCCAATGATTGCCCCTTCCAGAAATCAAGTACTTTGAGCACATCGGCAGCTGTGAAATTATGGTGGTCATTGAAAACGAAGTGCCTGATCAACTTATAATTAGCCTTTACATAATCTTCAAGCAACGTTGAATTTGCTATGCCGGAAACTAAAATGATTTGATCTGATATCTTTGAAGCCTTGTCAAAAGCTATGGGCGAAGAGTATTGCAACCCAGTAAAAAAAACTGGTTTTTTGCCTGCATAAACCTGAACCTTTTCTGTGATTCCAGAGAAATCTATTTTATGATTTGGGTTTGTAGGGCATTTTGTAATCACAATAACATCCGCACGGTTAGCGCCACTTCTCGCTTCTCTCAACCTTCCAGCGGGCAGCACAAAATCGATATAAAATGGACTATTGAATTCGCTCGCTAGAATGGATAATTGTGGTTTGACCGACCGATGCTGAAAGGCATCGTCCAATAAAATGACTTCCGTTAAAGGAAACTGATGCAAAATAGTGGGTATTGCAAAAGCTCGCTCCTCACCTACAGTAACATTAATTTCATTTTTAAATTTTAAATAGAACTGGTACGGCTCATCTCCAATGGTGGAAGCTGAATCTTCTTCCGATGCAAATCGAATTCCCTTTGTCTTTCGGCCATAGCCTCTGCTTAGGGTTGATAGGGAGTACTTATCTTTTAAAAGGCAGATTAAATATTCAATCATTGGTGTTTTACCTGTTCCTCCCACCGAGAGATTGCCAACGCTAATAACTGTTGAATCAAAATCGAACGAGGGTTTAGAACCTATATTAAACAGATGATTTCGAAATCGTGTAATACCATCATAAATTATTGCCAATGGAAATAAAAAGATCTTACCAAGTATGCCCCAAACACCCATTTCGGATTTACATTTGGCACAAAAGTAATGAATCAATGGAAAGGCTCAAGATACGAGACATTATTACATTTCTAGAAACAATAGCACCCCAGGGAAATCAAGAAAGCTACGATAATTGTGGATTGCTCACCGGAAACGAGGATTGGACTGTGACTGGAATTTTAACCACTCTTGATTGCACCGAAAATGTAATTGATGAAGCCATTGATAGGAAATGTAACCTAATTATTAGTCACCATCCTATAATTTTCAAAGGATTGAAGAAAATTACCGGCCAAAATTATGTGGAAAGAACGGTGATCAAATCCATAAAAAATGATGTGGCTATTTATGCCATTCACACCAATCTGGATAATGTCTATAAAGGTGTAAATGGAAAAATTGCTGAGAAATTGCGGCTTATAAATACTCGGATACTATCACCTAAAAGAAATACCCTTTCAAAACTGGTAACTTTTGCTCCTGTAGAAAGCGCTCATAACATTCTAACCGCACTCCACCACGCTGGAGCAGGAACCATAGGCAAATATAAAAATTGTAGCTTCTCCTCCGTGGGAATCGGATCATTTCTACCGACAGGCAATGCCAATCCTGCCATTGGCATTATCGATAAGATCGAAAAAGTGGAAGAGCAGCGCATTGAAGTTCTTTTTCCCACTCTCCTCGAAAATAAAATTCTATCGTGTTTAAAAAGCGCGCACCCTTATGAGGAGGTTGCCTATTACATCTCAAATTTAGAAAATGAAAATCAGGAAGTTGGGGCAGGTATGGTAGGTGAACTGGAGACGAGCGAAGAACCATTGGCCTTCCTTTCGCGCCTAAAAAGCGTACTGAATACCCCTTCTATAAGACACACCTCAATTTTAAACAAGACAATAAAAAAAATAGCCCTTTGCGGTGGAAGTGGAAGCTTTTTACTTCAAGATGCTATCCGCTCCCGAGCCGATCTTTACATTTCTTCCGATTTCAAATACCATGAATTTTTTGATGCCGATAACAAGATTGTTATTGCCGATATAGGGCATTATGAAAGCGAACAATTTACGAAAGAACTATTAAAGGATGTTTTAACCGAAAAATTTCCTACTTTTGCGATCAATTTTTCAATTACACCTACTAATCCAATAAGCTACCTCTAAATAAGCAATGGAAAATCAAACAGTTACACAGAAACTAGAAGCCTTAGTCAAATTACAGTACATCGACACCAAAATTGATCAACTTAAAAAGCTTCGTGGCGACCTTCCGGATGAAGTTCAAGATTTGGAAGATGAAATGGAAGGGTACAAAACCCGTTTGGGCAAGTTTGAGTCAGATCTGAAGGATTTGGAAGAACTTATTAAAAAGAATAAAGAGGGCATAAAAGAAGCTGAAAAACTTGTAAAGAAATATAACGAGCAGCAAAAGAACGTTAAGAACAACAGAGAATATGACGCCATTACAAAAGAAGTAGAACTTCAAGAATTAGAAGTTCAAATTTGCGAAAAGAGAATCAAAGAATCGAAAGATAAAATCGAATCTAAGAAGACAGAAATAGCTTCAATAGAAACCTTGATTAAAGAAAGATCAGAAGATCTTGACACTAAAAAAGGCGAACTAAACGATATATTAGGGGAAAGCCAAGAGGAAGAAAAGAAATTGCTTGAAGAACGAGCAAAAGCAGCTAAAAAGATAGAAGATAAATTGTTGAAATATTACGAACGCCTACGCGGAAGTTTAACTAATGGCTTGGCCGTGGTGCGTGTGGTGCGTGGTGCAGCCGAAGGTTGTAATATTATCATTCCTCCTCAAAAAATAGCGGAGATACGTGAGAAAAAGAAAATTGTAATTGACGAACATTCAGGCCGCATATTGGCGGATGTAGATATGGGGAAAATAGAAGAAGAACCAAAAGCAAAGAAAGCAGCTCCTGTAAAAAGAACAAAAAAGGTTGAATAATAATAGCCTACCAAACTTAAAAAAAACAGGCTTCATAGCCTGTTTTTTTTTACTAAGTTTTTTCATAAACGAAGCTTCAGCCGATACCGTTTGGACGTTTGATGCTGATCTTCAAAAAGCCTATGAGCTAATTTTGAATCTTCGTACCGATGAAGCGTTCCAATTGTTATCTAAGAATTCCAAATCCAATCCCTTTCATAAAAGCTATTTGTTGAGTCTTAATGAAACGGTAGAAATCCTCATTTCGGAAGACGAGAAAAAATTCGAGAGCATAGATGCCAAAATAAAGGAGCGGATAGCAGAGGCCGAAGATCTACCTGAGACGGCAGAGACATTATTTTTGCAAGCAGAGTTAACCTTGCAGCGCACTTTCAATTACATTAATCTCAATCAAAATTTCAGTGCCACTTTTACACTTCGCAGGGCTTACAATCTTACTCAAGAGTGTTTAAAGAAATATCCCAACTTTATACCCATTAGAAAAACCAGCGGGGTTATGCAAGTAATGATTGGCTCCATTCCTGATAAGTTCAATTGGCTCGTTAGTTTGCTTGGTATGCATGGGTCTGTTGCCCTAGGTCAAAAGCAATTGGAAGAGCTACGACTTTCAAAGTCTTCTTTAAATAGAGAAGCAACCATCTTGTTCTACACTATAAAAGGATTTATTAATCTACAATTTGAAGATGCAGCCAAAGGTATTCAGGAGTGTTTAAAAACAGATCCGGATAATCGCCTATTGCAATTTCTTGGTGTGAATATGTTCTTCAAAAGTTCGCAAGGTGAAGAAGCTTATAAACTAATAGAAGAGATTGATAAGAATAAAAAAGGTCTTCAAATTACTTATTTAGAATATCTACGTGCAGAACTTTTGTTGCAAATGGGCGATTACGAAAAAGCAATCCCGGTATATCAAAAATTCATTTCTACCTTCAATAGTAAAAACTTAAAGAAAGATTCGTACTACAAAATCGCAATTTGTAATTGGCTTTTAGGCCAGCTTGAACTAGCAAGACAAAATTTTGAAAAGGCAAAAATTACAGGACGTGAGATGGCGGATCCTGATAAATATGCTGCCAAGCAATTGGAAGACCCTACTTTTCCAAACCGCAAAATATTGAAGGTGCGCTTCTACACCGATGGCGGATATTATGATGAGGCAAAAGAAGCTCTGCAACTAATTTCATCAAGTGAACTTACCACCCTTAAAGACAAAACAGAATATTATTATAGAAAAGGTAGGCTTGCCCACAAAACAGGAGACGTTGCTTCGGCTAAGGCTTTCTATCAACAAACAATTGTTATGACGGGGGAAAACAGTTGGTATTTCGCACCCAATTCAGCCCTGCAATTAGGATATATTGCTCAATCTGAAAAGGACAATACAAACGCTAAAAAGTATTTTGAAAAAGCGATTAGCTACAAAAAGCACGAGTACAAAAGCAGCATTGATAGCAAAGCAAAGGCTGGATTGCAGACTTTGAAAAAGTAGAAGAAACAAGTTTTGGAACTCTTAATTCTAGTATTTGATTTGTGCTGGGTTTTTAACCTTAATAAAAAACCTAGACTTACATCTAGTTTATGGTAATGTACTGAAAAATAGTTGGTGACTTTGGTGGGATAAATGCTTAAACTTGGTTCATCGACCTGAAGGGGAAGCAAGCTCTGCTGGAGAGCAACTTGTCAGCAATAAGGTTGATGCTTATACGAAAAAAGAGGGCTGG
>JANXRR010000200.1 GCA_025356795.1 Bacteroidia bacterium | reverse complement strand
TGTGCGGCCAGGCAATGTGTGTGCGGTTAGATTGCTGCGAATGTTTCAATCAATTAGGTACCTTCCCACTCGAATTTTCATTCATCATTTTTAGCTGGTCAATGGTCTTGCTATCAAAGTCTTTAAAAATGTCGGTGTAGTATACGTTCGAATTATTTAAAAGTTGATTCAACTTTACAGAACCAATTATGTCAATAAATTGATTTTCATCAATCTTGGTTCTTCGCGATATAAATAAATTGGTTTTATTCTTAGCAAAAGTATGTGTGCCAAAATGTGCAAAATCGAGTTTAGCTATAATTTTATTGGTCACAACATCATAGATCGTTAGCTGAGATTCTCCTTTACCATCAATAACCCCTGTTCCACCAAAACCAATAATGTTGTCTGAAAAATAAATGTTGGGCGGATAGGAAGAATTTCTTGTTTGATGAAATATCCTTTTATTCTGTTGTATACTATAGATTGAAATTGCTGTATACCGATTGACCAATAGGAGTTTGTTGTCGGGGGAAAGAAGAGCACTGAAATTATACTTATCATCAGGTCTCATATCGCTTAAGGAAATTTTAGAAATTACTTTTTGCGTATTGAAATCCTTTATGTTGATCTCTGTCAATTTACTATTGACATCGTTAACCGTGAAATAGTATTGATTATTGTACCAATCTAAGTCATCATTAAAATCTAAGGGACCTTCAATGGTTTTATTTACGGTGTTTATATACCATATTTTTTTTAGCTCGGTCTGCTGCATAAAAATCTTTCCTTCTGACACAAATTTAGCTACCCATGAATATCCTGATATTTTATCGTCCTCAGGTTTTCCGCTAAATTCAGTCTTGTACGAATTTAGTTCATCAGTTATTAAATCGATATGAAGAACAAAACCGTAGTAACAAGTGATAGCCAAGTACCTGTCTCCCCATAACGAAATACCAACAGGGCTTGCAACGTCAGGATATTGTGGATTGCCTTTATGTAGGATATCTTCGGGGACATTATATGATTTGATAAACCGCAAATTTTCAGCACTATAGACATTTACAGTTTTTGTCTCGGGATTAACAGTTATTAAGTATTTTTCATCGGTTGTCGCAACCATATCACTTATATGACCTCCATCAAACATAATAGTAAAGTTGCTTAGTGAAGGAGGTGAAGTAATTTCTGAGTCTGTTGAATTTTGAGTATCCTTAAGGCAACGAACCGACATCATTACTCCTTTATAAAGCAAGTCTCTATAAACCCTATTGTTTTGATAACTCACTGAATAATTCCAAGCATCAGACGAAGTACTTTCTGTTGATGTCCACCAGTTTCCAGATTCACCGGTTTCCATAAATTTATCGCTGAAAGGAGCGCCATAGCCAACATCTGGTAGTCCTGAAAATCCGCTACTGTTATTTCCGTTACCATTGATTTTCCATCCACTAGAAGACTTAATTTTTGCACCAGACATTTCGAAGCCACCAAGTTCATCAATTAGAATTTTCCACTCGTCATCTGTAGGGATATGCCAGCCTTCTGAAGTTAAACCTCTTGGATCATTTACTGCATACCAATTATATAAAATACCCGTTTCATTTTGACTGTTTGAATCAAAATTGTAATAACACCAAGCTGGTTTTTGAAATTTATTCGCGGCAAGCATTTGTCGGAAGGTTTTAGCTTGAGGGATTGGGTCACCGTTCCTAAAATTTGTAACGTCTAAGTTTTTTGATGCCCATATTTGTGTTCCTATTTCTATCCCCTTAAGTTCTTCAGCGTCCCGTCCATTATTCTCTGGTTGTGGCAAATCTCCTTCATTCAATCCTTCATACTGCTCTGTTGATGTATCTTCTTGAATCTTGGATGGTATTAAGAAATATTTAACTCCAACGATAAGGACAACAGTTATAGCAATGAAAATGATTATGCTCCTCCATTTACTGGAAGTATTATTTTTGACCTCAACTTCGGGGACGGTGATTATTTCTTTTTCAGTACCAGTCTCATTCTCTATTTTTGAAACGAGCTTTTTTCTAATACTGTCGAATTCTTCCCTTGTAATTATCTTCGCATCCAGTTTTATTTTAGCCTCCCTTAAGGCTTCATTTGCTTTTTGCCTACGCTGATGTTCATTTTTTTCCGTTTGAGCTGGCGTATCTTTTGGCGATGGTGTCGAATGTCGCACTGAAATAGATTTATTCTTTTGACCAAGCGATTGAGCAATTAAACTTATCCCAATAAATACTCCAACAATATTTAACAGCCATATCAAAATTCCCCAAGAGGGCCCCAATAAACCTTTGACAAATTCTGAATTGTTAGGCTGATAATATCCATAAATAAAATAGGCGGTTAGCCATTTATTTTTAAAATCAACTAATAAATAAATCAATGAAATGATGGAAGCAATTCCTGCGTAGTATCTTTTTGATTTTACTATTTTAAAACCCACCAATGAAAAAATTAATGGTGATATTAAAATCAAAAGCATGAAAACAAAGATGATTAGTATGATAAGAATAAGAATAGCTGAACCTGACGTAGACTCAGTTGGAACGAGCTTCCATTTTCCAGTCCAAAAATCTTTTTCTATTGTGTATTCCTGTTTCTCGCTCATACAATTTATTCGGAGTCATAGTATTCAATTCTATCTACAGTAAATGAGCTCATCGGCTCATTTATATTTTTTAATGCCTCAATAATCAGCTTATAATCTAATCCTATAACATTATAGAATGATTGATTATTTAACTTAACACAAATCCCGTCAGATTCAAATTGCTCTTCGTCTTTTTCGATCGGTTCCACTTCACAAACATTTTGAAAATTAATTAAATGCGTTTCATCTAAGGAAATTATCTCAATCCACATATTATTTATTTTTAAGTTGTTCAATAATGTTTTCAGCTTCTCTTAACTTATCAATTTGTTCGGAAGAAAGCTTACCATTTTTCTCGTCTTCCTTTAGTCTTTCAATTCGCTCCTCTTCATTTCTTCTGTCAACTGGGTTGTTTTTAAGTTCTCTAATTTGTGTAAGCTGTTCAGGCGTTAACTTCTTTTCTTTTTTCATAAATGTTGGATTTATGCTT
>JANXRR010000595.1 GCA_025356795.1 Bacteroidia bacterium | reverse complement strand
ACTAAATTTTCAGTTTTTGAAAGATCTATGCCTTCTTCGAAATAGGCTTTCATGAAAGCTTCCTTTGTGGCCCCTTGCTTGCTTTCATTTTTGGCCAACCAAATTATTCTGTGGACATCTCGTGTGTTTGGCGAAACTTGTTGCTTAGAGAAATTAAATTCCAAACCTTCTTCTGCAGCTACGCGAGTTGTGTTAGCGGTTATCTTTTCATATTGACTTTCTCCTCCAAATTTTGCCGAAAGATATTCCCTTTGATTTCTACCTTCTCTGGGCATGGATGGGTTCAATTCAAAAGGTTGATATTCTATCTCAAAATCAAAAGTATCCTGTAAAGAGACAACTGCTTTTTCCAATCTTCTTTTGCCGATAAAGCACCAAGGGCAAACCACATCAGAGACTACATCTATTTTTATAAGAGGCTTTTGCATATTTATTAGTTTAAGGCCGCAAGCTTCAGGCTTATGAGTATGTCCAATCATCGTACAGTTTAAAACCTTGGCTTGCAGCGCATGATTAACAGCGTAATGTTGTTCTAAGTTCCTGCAATTTTTCCCGAGATTATCTTACTTTTGCACCACAATCAACATAAAATACAATGGTATCAGAGAAAGCAGGTTTTAAAGTAAAAGACATGGCGTTGGCAGCCTGGGGTCGCAAAGAAATTAAATTGGCCGAGGCCGAAATGCCTGGTTTAATGGCTTTGCGCGAAGAATTTGGCACAAAAAAACCGTTAAAGAATGCTCGCATTGCTGGCTGTCTTCACATGACTATCCAAACAGCAGTTTTGATAGAAACTTTAATTGAACTTGGTGCAGAGGTTACGTGGTCATCTTGTAATATCTTTTCTACGCAAGATCATGCCGCTGCTGCCATTGCTGCTGCGGGCATTCCAGTATATGCGTGGAAGGGTATGAATGAACAAGAGTTTGATTGGTGTATTGAACAAACATTGCATGCCTTTAAAGATGGCAAGCCCCTCAATATGATTTTAGATGATGGGGGCGATCTTACCAATATGGTGTTGGATCGCTATCCTGAATTGATTCCCGGCATCAAAGGTATTTCGGAAGAAACTACTACGGGCGTTCACCGCTTAATTGAGCGCATGCATGCTGGCAAGCTACCACTTCCTGCCATTAATATTAATGACTCCGTTACAAAATCTAAATTTGATAACAAATACGGCTGTAAAGAATCATTAGTAGATGCTATCCGCAGAGCTACCGATGTAATGATGGCCGGTAAAGTGGCAGTTGTAGCGGGTTATGGTGATGTAGGAAAAGGATCTGCGGCTTCCCTTCGTGGTGCTGGAGCTCGGGTTATTGTTACTGAAATAGATCCCATATGTGCTTTGCAAGCTGCAATGGATGGATTTGCTGTAAAGAAAATGAACGATGCCGTAAAAGACGCAGATATAATTGTAACAGCCACCGGTAACGCAGGCATTGTATTAGGGCGTCATTTTGAGAGCATGAAAGACAAAGCCATCGTGTGTAACATTGGGCACTTCGATAATGAGATTGATGTGGCTTGGTTAAATAAAAATGCATCTAAGGATGAAATAAAACCTCAGGTAGATTTATATACCATGAAGAGCGGCCGCCAAGTATTATTACTGGCAGAAGGACGATTAGTGAACTTAGGTTGTGCCACGGGTCACCCTTCGTTTGTAATGTCAAATTCTTTTACGAACCAAACATTGGCGCAGTTAGAGTTATGGACCAACACAGATAAGTACGAAAACAAAGTATATATGCTGCCCAAGCATTTGGACGAGAAAGTGGCACGATTGCATTTGAAGAAAATTGGTGTTGAATTAGAAGAGCTTACGGAAGAACAAGCAAAATATATTGGAGTAACAGTTGATGGGCCATTCAAACCTGATTATTACCGTTACTAAGAACAACTAACTCTCTGCTTGCAAATGGAGAGGCCCTGAAGTAAAAACTTCGGGGTTTTTTATTTGTTTCTTGCCTAGTTCAATTTTTTTTATGGTTACCTTTTTCAGTAGTTTGCATATAGTTCTAAAGTCCCCTTTTGAAAATACATTTACACCAAAATATCTCTTATGAAAAACCTTTATCTGAAAGTATTAGTGTGCTGGGCAGTTTGCTTGGCTTTTGTTGCTCCTGCAAAGGTTTATGCCCAAAGTGCAGCTGTTACTACCCAATATGCTAATTCCGTAATAGGTTTTAGCAGTGAATATCAATGCTGCTATCCTACCTATAGATCGGTTCAAGCATTGGGTGGACCAGATGGTAACGTTTGGATACCCCAG
>JANXRR010000101.1 GCA_025356795.1 Bacteroidia bacterium | reverse complement strand
AATAATTCCGTCACCATCAGAATCGGCAGTACATCCTTTATCATCTACTTTAGTACCCGCAGCAGAGTCGGGGCATTTATCTAAAGCATCTTCTACTCCATCTCCATCAGTATCGGGGCAACCATTAAATCGATCTAATCCTTTCACGTTCGGACATTTGTCTTCACTATCTTGAATGCCGTCTCCATCCGTATCAGGGCAACCACCGAAACGAGCAAGTCCGGAAACGTCAGGGCACTTATCATCGCCATCTGCTACACCATCTTTATCTCTATCTGGGCAACCATTTAACTGAGTGTCACCAGCCATTTCAGGGCATTTATCCAAGAAATCGAGAGTACCATCCGCGTCTCTATCAACTGGGCATCCTTTAGAATCAACTGCCACACCCCTGGGCGTTTCAGGGCAATTATCTTTTTTATCAGAAATACCATCCTCATCTGTGTCTACTGGTTTTTTCAATCCTATAATAAGACCAAGGCTATGTTGTAAATACATATCATTATCACCTTGATTCACTCCATCCCATCCATCATACATTGGCATGTGCAGAGTATTTGAAAACTCAATACCTACCTGATCGTTGAACCGGAATAGGACACCCGCACCAGCATTTGCGTTTGCCTTAAACACGCCATCAGAAATAGGCGCGTTAGAAGTACCAAATTGATTGGAGTTAATGTACGTAGCCCCTAAACCCACCGTTAAATATGGAGCAATTAACGAGCTTTCGCTAAAAATATAGCCATTGTTAAGTTTATATCGCAAATTCAGATTAGCTGAAGTAAAGTTTGCATCTACCCCTTGAGTTTGTTCTGAATTACGATAAGCCACCCTATTGAACGTGGCCATTTCGGCCAAATAAAATGAGCTATTTAAATATTGCTGTAACGAAAGCCCAGCACCAAACTTATTAAAGGCAAAATTATAGAATTGATGCTTATTGTGATTGATATCACCGTCATATTCGGTTACAGTTGTATGAAACCCAATGGCACTGTTCTGTGCCCACGCAGGAGCAATTAATGCGGCTAGTATAAGTGTCGCAATAAATTTTGTAAATTTTTTAATATTCATAAATTATATTTTTTTTTCGATCTATTGTATAAATTTTTATGCCAAACATAAAGAATGGTTTTAACGCAGGCCTATTTTTTTAGTGTGGAGATTTTTCCACGGTCGATCAATTTGCCTAACCATCACTTACTTTAACAAAAATACGTTGGCACGAGATTTTGATAGTAATTGAAAACACTACTATGGATTTATTACTATTTCTATTCGCGTTTACGATTTTATTTTGTGTAACGCTCTTGACGGTATATGTGCTTGCCCGGATTCTTTTTCCCAAAATAAAGGAAGAGGAAGAACAACACTATTTTCCAATTCCTTATAATAAATATTTACCTCGAATCAACAAATAAGAAGAATGATTGCCAAGATTCAATCGTTTTTTTTGGAATGTGAAAATATTTATCAGTTTGCAAATAATATAATCAAGCAAACATTTGCGCGTCCTTTTGAATGGCGTGAAATTTTAAAACAATGCTATGCCGTTGGCAATCGCTCATTATTTTTAGTGAGCTTTACTGCCTTTCTTGCAGGAGTTGTTTTCACTCGGCAATCACGTCCTTCTCTTTCTTCGTTCGGTGCTGAATCGTGGCTTCCTTCATTGGTATCGCAGGCAGTAGTTCGTTCTCTCGGCCCATTAATCACTGGCCTTATCTGTGCCGGCAAATTAGGTTCGAACATTGCTGCAGAGTTGGCCAGCATGAAAGTAACTGAACAGATTGATGCCATGGAGGTTTCGGGTACTAGGCCATTTTCATATTTAGTAGTGAGCAGATTGATGGCTACTACGTTAATGATGCCTTTGTTAGTGGTGTTTGCTGACATGATTGCTCTGTTCGGTTCTTATCTCACTGTTCATTCTATTAATAACTCAAGCCTACAACTATACTTGAATGAAGTTTCGGTAGTGATAACGTTTCTCGATGTTTTTTCTTCCGTAATGTTGGCCACATTTTTTGGTTTTGCTATTGGTTTCATAAGCAGCTATGCTGGCTATAATTCTATGAATGGCACCAGTGGTGTTGGCAAAGCAGCGAACACGGCTGTTGTTATATCCATGCTTTTCATTTTTATCATTGACCTATTGTCTTTGCAGATAGTTAATTTATTTAGGCCATGATACCAGCAGATCAACTCAATAAAAACACACCCATTGTTGCACGCATTCGAAACTTGAAGAAATCTTTTGATATGGTTGAAGTATTAAAAGATATAAGTATTGATCTTCATCAAAGCGAAAACCTAGTGATATTAGGAAGATCAGGTTCAGGAAAATCAGTGTTGATAAAATGTATGGTTGGTCTTATTAAAGCAGACGCTGGTGAAATTGAAGTATTAGGATACAACGTTCGCACTTTGAAATCAAAGGAGATGAACGAGATGCGTCAACAAATTGGCTTCTCATTTCAAGGCAGTGCGTTATATGATTCAATGACAGTAAAAGCAAACCTTGAGTTTCCACTGATGCGAAATTTGAGGCTTACTAATAAGCAAGAGTTGAATGATTTAGTGATGATTGCTCTACAAGATGTAGGCTTGGAAAACACCGCTGATAAAATGCCAGCCGAATTATCTGGGGGAATGAAGAAGCGGATTGGTATTGCTCGCACGCTCATTTTAAAACCCAAAATAATGCTGTATGATGAACCTACTACCG